>DATAYF010000201.1:0-19206 GCA_036272735.1 Ktedonobacteraceae bacterium | reverse complement strand
GGTATAGGGTGGCAACGTAGGAAGTTTTCCGGTGTCGTTAGTGGCCAGGTGAATGGTCACGGTGACCTGGGGAGTGCTGAGCGGGGACTGAAGAGCGCTAGCGCTGCCTCCACAGGCAACGAGCAGGATACTGGTGAGGAGGAGTGTCAGAATGGCCCCACATTTGAGATAGAGTGAGGATGCATACCCTTTGTGCTTCTGTGATTTGGCTGCTGGCTCCATGAAATTTTATTCCCTCGAATTGCTACAAAATACTTGTGATGAGTATAACATAACGAACGTGCTGCCTACCAAAAGCTGTGCGTAGGGTGTTATGAAAGTACTAGTACGAGGTATGCTGAAGTTGAGAAATAAAAAGAGCATAGTCCCTATGGGTGATGGGCCATGCTCTTTCACCAAAGGGCGGCACGGAAGCCCCGGCATTCACGCCTGGGGAGGAAGTGTCGCCTCTCCTTGCGCGTAAGCGTAGCCATCGTTGCGATGGACCGGCCGACAATATCGTGCGTGAATTCCCTCGACCATGCCGAACGGACGCCCTGTCAGTTTAAAGTACCCGTCCGACTTGATCGCCACACGTCCGACATCGGTGCCAATCTTCTTGCCATACGTGACTACCGCACGGACCAGATCGCCTGTCCTCAATCCGGAGATGCAGCTGGGTCCTTTGGCTTTTCCTCGCGGGAACCCCCGTTTATCCACATTGACCATGCGACGAGCCTGCCGCCCCTGTGCCTGAATCAGCCAGGGACGAACATGCCGCATCTGGAGGCGTTGTGGCGTTGATCGCCCTGTGCATGCGGCGTCGATCCAGTGGGTCTTCGGAAGGTTTCGGCTTTGCCGGTTCCACTTGGTCAGACCACCAGACCCCGTCTCGACCGGCAAATCAAGGGCCTTGAGGCGCTCATACAGCTGCCACCGCGTGCTGTTGACCGCCGCTGCATCATGCAGTGGGGCGCGACGCTGCGCCTGCACGCGAGCGAGCACGTCTGGCCGGTTTGCCAGAAAGGACTCAAGGGGGTGATCGCCTTTGGCTTGGTTGCAGGGCCGACACGCGATGACGAGATTTGCGATGCGATGCGATCCACCTTTCGAACGGGGAGACACATGCTCGATTTCCAATGGCACCTCGCTCGCCTGGCAATACGTGCATCGATGCTGCCATTTGGCGAGCAGATACTGGCGCACTTCCGTTCCCCACAAGGTTCCGCGTTGGTATTGGACCCCCTCAATGGAAGGGTTCTGCAGCAACGCCAGATCAAAGCGCACGAGTTCCAAGGAGAGCGCGCCAACCCGACACCAGCGGGACAGGCGCTTGACCCAGGTCAGCAGGGGAAGCACGCGGCTCTCAAGCGAGGGCGCGAGCCACCCTTTGGGCCGCCTCCGATTGGCAAAGCGTGCCGCACGGTAGCGGGTATGGCGGCTGCGTCGAGGTCGGCGCACAGCACGCCGCTTCGCGAGCGCCTCGCGGATCTGCGGGCTTCGATGCGTCAGCTCCGCCGCGTCAGCTCCGCCGCCCACATCACCTCACCTGACTGTTCATGGAGCACGGCAATCCCGCTGGTTTTGGACCCAGGATCGAGTTTGACGCGCAGCGGCTCCACCACTGCCTCCGGCCTCGCCTCGCGCAACATCAGCACAAAGGGAAAGCGGCGCAAGATTGCTGCCTTGCCCGCCTTGAGCAGCAGACGGGCGCGAGCAGGAGTGCAGGGCATGAGCGGCCTGCGCTCTGCATCCACAATCAATACACGCGACATGGGTTTCTTCCTGTTCTCTCCTTGCGGGGGCCTCGTAATGAGGCATCGCGTTGGTGTGCGCCTGGCTGTCCAGCACACACCAACGGTCATGGTTTCCTCGCCCTGGTGTCAGAAGCGGCGATCTTTGCTCAGCACTGGCTTTGGACACCCCATTAACCTGTTTAACTGAGCAATTAAAGAGCTGGGAGCTGGAAAAGCCACTCCAGGGTCTGTTTTTTCGCGCTCCTTCTGAACGGCTCCGGTGTGCTCGCACACCGGGGGCTGGTCAGCATCGGGGCTTGCAGCCAAGACCACGCAGGGGAGTCTCCCACAAGCCCCCCGGTTTACCGGTGGGGTCGCTGACAGTAGAGTTTTTAGCTAATCTATTGTACCGTAACGACCAGGTTCATGCCACCATGGATCGTGCAATAAATGTGGTAGGTTCCAGCGGTCGTGAACGCGGGTGTTGAGGTCGTCTGGTTGCCCTGAATGTTCATGCTCAATTTGGGTGCACCAGGCTCTGTCGTCGTGACAGGGGTCGCGCCTTTCCACTCGCCGTTGACGAGGATGTGCTGGTTAGCGGATGTATTGACCATTGTTATAGTCTGGCCCTTTTTGATGGTTTTAGTTGTGGTAATAAATGTAGACGGCCCCATCATTACCTTTGGTCCAGTATTCAGCGTGGATGCATCGCGGATCGTGCAAGCCGTGAACAGGACTGAAACCAGAGCGACGCCGATCAGACCGAATAAGAGCTTTTTAACCATGAGTATACCTTTCAAAACCTCCTTAGGTTCTCTGTTGTCTCCTGCGGACTATCTATGCCTGAGTTAAATATATCCTTGTTAAGGGGACACACCTACTATAGCAAAATGTAACAGTTCTGGCAAAGTAGTGAGAGGTGTGGGTTTGCTTCATCACCTCTCTATGCAAGATCGTCATATATAAAAACAAAAAGATGGAGGGGTGTATGCTCTTTTTGTTCTCATTCCCCAAAAACAAAAATGGATCGCGTGGCTCTACAGGCTGTGCGGGACATTTTCTTCAGGTATGTTAGTAGCGCATACGGGGTGTGATGAGGGTTGTTTTTGGTCGTTTCTTACCAGTGTTTTTGTGCTCAGAATGGCTCTCTATGATCTGTTTCAAAGTACCGTTTTGTGTAGAAACTTTTCGGTGTTGCTACACTTGTTGCTACATGTAGCAGTGAAACAGGCGGGATCGGTTCGCATCTGTCGCAAACGTTTTTGTCCTTCAGACAGCACGGCATTATAGAACTGGCGGCCTGCGTGCCCGATGGGCGCGCAGGCGCCTGGCCTGGCCTGCTCCGACCTCAAGGGGCAGTTCAAGCAGGAACGTGGGCGTCCTCCTGCTCCGCCTGGTCGGCGTCGCGGACGTGGGCGTGGCGCGTTGCTTCCTAGTCCGCATAGGTGCCATGCCTCTGCCTTTCTGTCAATAGAATACGTGTTCTAACACTAGCAGACGCAGGAACCTTTGTCAAGCGTTTCACGCTTTCTCAGGCAGGAAAGCCCCTCCTCTGCCCCCAGAAGGAACGGGCAATGCATCCCCGGCATGAATGCTCGGGGTTTTCTTGCCCGTCTATTGTAACAGAGAAACAACCAACTACTGACCTTGCTACACCTTCCCCACTTACCCGCGCAACCTATTGTACGCCAGGCGCAACCCTTCCAGCGGTAAATACTGGTTCACGTGCTGGATCTCTGGAATGATGGGGGCCATCGATTGGGCCAGGCCACCGTGCGCAATAACCGTCACCTCGCTCTTATCGACCACGCCTGGAATTTCCTGGCATAAACGATGGATAAGCCCCTGCACCAGGCCGACGTGCCCAAAAATAATACCTGATTGCATGTTTTCGATGGTGTTCTTGCCCAGCGCGTAAGCGGGCGGCGTGAGATTGACACGATAGAGTTGCGAGGCGGCACTGGAAAGCGCTTCAGCGGAGATCGTCAGGCCAGGCGCAATCGCCCCTCCCAGGAAATCGCCCTTAGCCGAGATAACATCGAAGGTCGTCGCAGTACTAAACGCGATCACGATGGCTGGACCGCCATAGAGGTGATAGGTCGCCAGCGCGGTCACGATACGATCAGAACCAACCTCCCAGGGATTATCGACCAGCAGTTTACAGCCCAGGTCCATCTCGTAGTTGATGACGATGGGCTCTTTCGCACAATATTTTTGTGCCAGGCTCTCAAATACCGGCGTGAGCGGAGGCACCACGCTCGACATCACGATATCGTCGATAGCGGTCAACTCGTGACCAGCATGCCGCATCAGGTCGCTCAGCACCATAGCGTACTCGTCGGTGGTGCGTTGCCGCACCGTGGATACGACCCAGTGGTGTTGCATCTTGGCGTCGTGGTAGAGTCCGAACTTGATATTCGTGTTGCTAATATCGATGGCAAGCAGCATGCTCTATTGCTCTTCTCTCGCTGAAAAAACCTGGGCCTGGGCCGAGGAGGCGTATTCTTTCAAAACCGTCCCGATAGCAAAGGGGTCTCCAAAGGTCGTGTCGTTCAAAACAAGTACCTCTTTGTCGCTGCGTGAATCGATGAAGGCCACAGAAGCAGGCGTACGCATGCGATTGAGCCGCCAACGTTTGCCGCTTCTCGTCATGCCGCGCCCCACAAAAAGAGCTGAGATGTTTTCACCCACGCCAGCCACGTTCCCCACCGAGCTTTCTTCAGCGGTCGGCATCGTGCGTTGGGGTTGTGGCTTGCCACGAGACGTGACATAGCGTACATCGACCATAGGCACGTGAATGATCTTCTTGCCAGTTTGCTTCAAGAAATCGTCGGGCGTCAAAACGATACGATGTTGCCGAGCATTACTCAGGCGCAGAATATCAACAATGAAGAGATACAGGCTGCTCACGGCAATAAATAGACAGATGCCAAGCAGGATGGTGCTAAAGATAGCCACGCCCACGCCACGCTCGTAATTACTTGGGATAACGATAGAGGCAATCAGCGCAAACAAGCCAGCGCCGATAATGATACCGAATAACCATTCAAGCAGGCTCGTCACCAGCTTCGCGCGCAAAATTGGTAACACCGTCCAGTCCGACGGGATAGCATCGTCGTTATGCAGACGGGCAAGTATTTCATCAGATTCCATCGCACCACTCCTTAGCAAAGGTCACGAGGAGAACTTGTACTACAGTTTTCCATTATAGCAGACAAACGATACATCTGTTAAAATCAATGTAAACCCGCACCCATCTACTTATAGACGCGTGAAGTCTATGGCTTATACGTGCCATTTGCCAAAGATAGGCTACCTGATGCTGTTGCGAGCGTGGGAACGGTAATCACCTGCACGTGATGCCGCTCGATGGCCTCGCGATCCTCGTCGGCAAGGCCGCTATCCGTCACCAACGCGTCGATAGCATCGAGCGCTGAGAAGCGAGCCAGGAAAACCTTGCCCACTTTGCTGCTGTCCATACATAAAATGATCTGGCGCGAAGAATTGATGAGCGCCTGCTTGATTTCTGCATCGGGAAGATTGCTCGATGATAGGCCATCAGAAACGAGCAAGCCACTGGTCGCCAGGAACAGCTTGTTGATGTACAACGTGCGCAGGGCTGTTATCGCCAGCGGACCATAAAAACAGCTTGCTTCTTGCTGTAAAGCTCCTCCAGGCATAATTAACGGATGCAGGCTGTTCTGCGCGACGACGTTAGCGGCAGCAAGCGATGGCGTCACGACCGTCAGTGGAACATTGGGCAAATTGCGCGCGACCTCAAGCGTGGTGCTGCCGCTGTCGATACCCACCACGTCTCCTTCTTCGATAAAAAGTTCCGCCGCCTGTTTCCCAATCGCCTGTTTTTCCCGTAAGCATTCACGTGCCCGAATATCGAAGTCAGGTTCAATCTCTTTTGATGCTGTGAGGCGTGCGCCTCCAAATGTGACCTCTGCGATCTGCTTCTCATGTAATGTATGCAGGTCGCGTCGGATGGTCATGGGGGAGACATTCAGCGCCTGGCTCATTTCTGTAACGGAACAATATCCATGCGTTTTCAATAGCTCGATCAATTGTGTGTGCCGATCTGCTGCGCTCTGGCGTCGTTTTCCCATCAAAGATGTCTCTACTTTTCCCCACCTGAACCGTGTTTCGCACATTATAACAAAGCATGCGGCGTGTGTATACAACGGTCAAGCTTGGGGAATATTCCCTCATGAATGCCAGGAGTACTGGCATTCATGAAGGAACTGCTACAATATGTTCAAAGTCAAACATGTTTATAAAATAATAGCACATCCCATGAAAATAAGGGAGCTTATCTATTGTAAATGGCTGAATTTTATGGTAAATTAGTTTTATTAAGGCATTGAATGTTCATAGTAGCACATTTATTTGAAACTGAAAGGAGTCATGCTCATGCGAGCAGTTATTATTGATCGGCCTGGACAGATGCGGGTGGACTCCGCCCCTGATCCTACTCCTCGTCCACACGAAATCGTTGTACGCGTTGGCGCCTGCGGCATCTGTGGCACGGACCTGCATATCGCAGCGGGCGAGTTTCCCCCTACCCCTTACCCAATCATTCCCGGCCACGAGTTCGCGGGTGAGGTCGTGGCACTTGGCAGCGATGTTCCACGCAATACCGGCAGCAAGGAGACGCAACTGGCCGTGGGGAGTCGCGTGGCGGTTGATCCTTCGTTGTTCTGCGGCGTGTGTACCTTCTGTCGCGCTGGCCGTGGGAATCTGTGCCTCAATTGGGGGGCCATCGGCGATACCGTCAATGGCGCGTTTGCGGAGTACGTCGCGGTACCCGCGGCGAATGCCTACGTCCTTCCCGACGCGCTGTCCTTTCGGGAAGCGGCCCTGGTCGAACCAATCTCTTGCGCTGTGCACGGTATCCATCGTCTCGCGCCCAGGCTCGGCGATACCCTCTTAATTGTGGGAGCCGGTACAATGGGCCTGCTCTTACTGCAACTGGCGCTGCGTGGAGGCGTGTCGAAAGCGGTCGTCATGGATATCAATACACAACGCCTGGGGCGTGCCGAGCAACTCGGCGCATCTCATACATATAGCAACGTCAATTCCCTATTGGAGCAGGAGCCGTTGGGCTTCGATTGCGTGATCGACGCCACGGGTGTCGCTGCTGCTATCGAAGACGCGTTTCGCGCGGTCAAACGCGGTGGTAAGTTTATGGTCTTCGGTGTGGCTCCCCAGGAGGCACGAGTCGCCTTTTCGCCTTTCCGTATCTACAATGATGAGATCACGGTGGTTGGTTCGATGGCTGTTTTGCACTCGTATGCAGAGGCCCTCACGCTGGTCAATAACGGGGTGATCTCGACCGAGGCTCTGCTCGCCCAGGCGCTTCCTCTGGCGGAATTTGCGCACGCGCTCGATCTTGTTAAGCGTGGCGAGGGGGCCAAGACGCAGATCCTACCCAATGAGTAACAAAATAGGCCATAGCCTTTTCCTTTTCCAACGCCGCAGGTGACAAACAACAAAAAACTGAACGTCACCACCTTGTAACTTCGTATCGTCATATGGTTTGGACCCCATTTCATGGAGGAATTTGCAATGAAGCTTACTGTACGGGCTATAACGGTGCTTACCAGCCTTGCTCTGCTGCTAGCAGGGCTGGCCGCGTGCTCCCCTAGCAGCCAATCATCATCATCTGGCACGACCACTCTCACGGTGGCTACCGTGAATAATTCGCAGATGGTGCAGATGGAGCAATTAACCCAGCAAGTGTTTGAAAAAGAGCACAAAAATATTAAGGTCAATTTCGTCACTCTGCCCGAAAACGATCTGCGCGCCAAGGTGACGCAGGATGTCGCTACCAACGCGGGCAAGTTCGACATCGCCACTATCGGCAACTACGACGCGCCGATCTGGGCACACAATGGCTGGCTGCAAGACCTGTCGCCGTATTTGAGCAAGATGTCAGCCCAGGATAAGAGCAGTTACAATTATAACGATCTGCTCAAGCCGGTCATGACCTCCCTTTCCTATCAGAGCCATCCTTACGCGCTGCCGTTTTACGCTGAGAGTAGCATGATGATGTATAACAAACAGCTCTTTGCTCAGCATCACCTGACAATGCCGCAACATCCCACCTGGGACCAGATTGCCCATTTCGCGCAGGTCCTCAACGATCCCGCACATGGCGTTGCCGGTATTGCAATGCGTGGTCAGGCAGGTTGGGGCATGAATATGGCACCGCTGGATACC
The DNA here is from genome assembly GCA_036272735.1 of Ktedonobacteraceae bacterium. Lineage (GTDB taxonomy): Bacteria > Chloroflexota > Ktedonobacteria > Ktedonobacterales > Ktedonobacteraceae > DATAYF01. Next base: position 11,266 of record DATAYF010000201.1, on the reverse strand, counting down.
GTCATCAATACGTATGGTGGCAGCTGGTTCAATATGAATTGGCAGCCTCAACTCACCAGCCCTGCTGTTCAGCAAGCGGTCACGGACTACACCACACTCCTGCAGAAGTATGGGGAGTCCGGTGCCTCGACTGCCGGTTGGCAAGAGTGTTTAAGCTTAATGTCACAGGGCAAAGCCGCGATGTTCTACGACGCGACCTCGTTGGCAGGTCAGTTGGAAACTCCCTCACAATCCAAGATCGCTGGCAACGTTGGCTACGCCTATGCCCCGACCAAAGTGACCCAGAACGGCAGCCGCTGGCTGTGGGCCTGGTCGCTTGGTCTCGTCAACAGTAGCCATAACAAAGACGCCGCCTTCCAATTCTTGACGTGGGCCACCAGTTCGCAATACCTGACGTTGGCTGGCAAAACCTTTGGTTGGACCAACGTCCCGCCGGGAACACGTGCTTCAATCTACCAGAACCCCGCGTATCAAAAGGCGGCTCCGTTTGCCAGCCTTGCGCTCAACTCGATTAATACGGCCACCCCGAATCAGCCGACGCTCAATCCAGTCCCCTATCACGGCGTTCAATACGTGGGCATTCCACAATTTGAATCGGCGGGGCAACAGGTGAGCGAAAACATGTCTGCGGCTATTGCCGGAAAATTGTCGGTGAGCCAGGCGCTCCAGCAATCCAATCAACTTCTGACGTCTCAGGTGAATAAGAGCAATACCGCCGGGTATTAGCTTGTCCTGATGAGGAAAGAGACTGGTAGCGTGAAAGCGCTGCCAGTCTTCCGCAAAGCTACTCTCTTGTAATGCTATAAGGCATCAGTCAAACTTCGACAAGAAAGGTGCTGCTATGAGTCAGACAGGCTCTGCTATGGGGCAGAAGGGCCAGGCGTTCAAGATTGCTTCGTCTGGCGCACGGGACAGCGTCATGCCCCCCCGGATCACACAGCGACGACGCGCCACGTGGCTGCATATTCCCTCGCTCGTGTTTATGATTGTCATGACCCAGATTCCGTTTGTACTGGCACTCTGGTTTAGTCTACACTCCTGGAACCTGATCGTGCCATCGCAGGGGTTTCAATTTGTGGGACTCGCAAACTATATCAACGAGTTCTTCGGCGATCCACGCTTCTGGCCCGTGATTGGGCACACGGCCGAGCTGGTGTTCGGAGCGACGGCACTGGCACTGGTTGCGGGCACCATCCTGGCCATTTTATTGAATCGTCCCATCTGGGGCAAGAATGTGCTGCGTGGCCTGGCGACGGTGCCATTTCTGGTGACCCCGGCGGTGATGGCGTTAATCTGGAAAAATCTGATGCTCAGTCCCGACTTTGGCATCATCGATTGGGCGTTACGCTCCGTGGGTCTGCCTGCTGTACCCTGGTTTTCGGCGTTTCCGCTGGAAAGCGTGACCTTCATCGTCGCCTGGGAGTGGACACCGTTTGTGATGCTGGTACTGCTGGCAGGTCTGCAAGCCATACCAGATGAGGTACACGAAGCTGCGAGGGTTGATGGTGCCAATGCCTTGACAACATTCTGGTATATCGTGCTTCCCATGCTGCGACGCGCGTACGAGGTCGGTATCCTGTTCGGCACGATTTTTATTTTTCAGACCTTCGGCGAGATCTACCTGACAACTGGCGGTGGTCCAGGTGTGGCAACCAACACCCTCCCCTACTATACCTACCAGGTCGCCTTCAATTCCTGGCAAATTGGGCAGGCGGCGGCACTGGGCGTCATTGGCGTCATCATTGCCATCCTGGCGGCGCGAGCGATGTTGCGTTTCACGGCTGATAATGCCCCCCAGGAAAGGAGCTAACGCGATGGTGTCGCGCAAAAAATGGTCACAACCACTGTGGACCATCGTTACCTATATACTGGTGTTATTGATGGTCTCCCCGGTTATCTTGATGGTGATTACCGGCTTCAAACAGGAGGCCGATGCCTACACATCGTCACCAACCTTGATCTTTCGTCCCACCATCGATCAATTTATGCTGGCGATCAATTCGGGTTTTGGAGCCTACCTGTTTAACAGCGTGATTGCTGCGCTCGTCTCCACCGCCATCGCCATGGTGCTGGGGATTCCTGCTGCCTATAGCATGGTTTTTCAGATGCGCAAGAAATCTTCGAACGACATGCTTTTCTTCATCCTCTCAACCCGCTTCATGCCGTTCGCAGCCATCCTTGTCCCGCTCTATGTAATCGTCTCACGCCTGAATCTGCTGGATAATATGTTGACGTTAATCCTGGTGTATACGGCGATGAATCTGCCGCTGATTATCTGGATGGCGCGCTCGTACTTTATGGATCTCCCAAGAGAGGTGTTGGAGGGAGCCTGGATAGACGGCTGCAATACGCCACGCACCATCATCAATGTGGTGGTGCCGATGGCTGCGCCTGGCCTGGTGGCGGCGACACTGCTGGCGATCATTTTTGCCTGGAATGATTTCTTCTTTGCCGTGACGTTAACCTATACGCAGGTGCCAACGCTGCCCATCATGGTCGATGTCTTTTCCAGCAATCAAGAGTTGTTCCTGGCGAAAGTTTCCGCGCTGGCAACGGCGATTATCCTGGTACCAGTAATTCTGGGTATGTACGCCCAGCGCCACCTGGTGCGTGGCCTGACCGGCGGTGCCCTCAAGTAACCACCGCCCTGTATATATTGATACATTGATGAGCCTGTATGGGGCCGGGCCCCATACAGGCTCATCAATGTATACTCTCCTCTTTTCCTGATGCGGTATAATGCATAGACGTATTATATTTTGTGCAGTGTAAAGGGATCGCCGTGGACATACAGCTACGAGTTGCGTCTGAAACAGCAGCGCGCCTCCTCCTGCAAGCATTTCGCGCAGCGCAGCCAGCGTGGAGTAGTGATTACACGCCCGTGGACGATATCGCCGCCTGGTTGGGCTGGAGCATAGCAACCTTTTCGCCGCAGGACTATCCAGCGGGCACCTATGGCTTTACCGATCCCGACGAGGATGAACAGATCATCTGGTTGTCGCGCGACCTGCCTGAAACTTTTCGCCGTTTTACCCTGGCCCACGAGCTAGGTCACGCGGTGCTGCACTGTCGCGGCGGCGCGCATGTACACAGCTTGTTCGAGCAGGCCGAAATACAGGAGCAGAGCCAGGCGGCATTCCTCATGGCGTTTCCCGCACCCTCGCGTGTCGATCCATGCTACGCGGACGACATACAAGAAAACACACACGGTTCCATTGAGCAGGAACGCTTCGAGGAAACGCTCGGCCCTGGTCACACGTACGATCCACGCAGCCAGCGCGAGCTTGCCGCCAACACCTTCGCGGCTGAACTGCTCATGCCCCTTGAGCAACTGCGCACACGCTACCTGGACCAGCATATCGCCTCACAAACGCTGACGGCACGCTTCGGCATCTCGCAGGCCGCCCTCTTGAACAGACTAGCAGGCTTCATGCAAACGTCCCCACGCGTACCTGCTTCGCAGGAACCAGTACCACAACAATCCATCGATAGGTCCAGCCCGCGCCAAACCAACTATGATGCTTACCAGCAGACAGCCATAGTAGCGCCCACTCCGGCCTTGATCGTCGCCGGTCCTGGGAGTGGGAAAACCAGTACGTTGATCGGGCGCATCGCATATCTCGTCAACACGCAAGACATAGCAGCGCAGCACGTGCTAGCCCTAACCTTCTCGCGCAAGGCAGCCCAGGAGATGGAGGAACGCCTTGCCCAGGTAATCACCGCGCCCCTGCCCAGGGTAAGCACGTTTCACGCATTTTGTGCCGATACGCTGCGCCAACACGCGGCGCTGGTCGGCCTGCGCCCTGACTTTACGCTGGTTGACGAGGCTGAGGGCTACTGTATCTTGCGCCAACAGACCAGCGGATTGCGACTCAAGCACTACCAGAAGTTACAGGCACCCACCTACTACTTTCCCGATATGCTCAAGGCCATCTCACGCGCCAAGGACGAGCTTGTGACGCCAGCGGACTACGAGCAACTGGCCCGCCGTATGCGCCGCGAAGCACAGGACGCCGAAGATCAACAGCAGGGCGAAAAGGCGCTTGAGATTGCCCAGGTCTACGCGCTCTACCAGCAGGCGCTACAAGAGCGCGGCGACACCGATTTCGGCGGCTTATTGCTGCTGACCGTGCAACTCTTCCAGACGCACCCGGAGATTTTAGCAGACGTACAACAGCGCTATCAGCACATCCTGGTAGACGAATTTCAGGATGTGAACCGCGCCAGCGGCGTGCTCCTGCGCGAACTGGCACGGGCCAGCCGCAACGTCTGGGTCGTGGGCGATGCCAACCAGGCCATTTATGGTTTCCGTGGCGCTTCACCCGCCAACATCAGTCAGTTCAGCGCAGACTTTCCCGGCGCGGTGGTGCTACCACTTAGCCGCAATTATCGCTCCAGCCCCGATCTTGTGACCATTGCCGAAGCCTTTCGCTGCACACAGCTAGAACCCGAACAAGCTCCCGGCAAAAACCAGCCCACGCGACCAGCGCCGCCGCACGCCATCGTGACACTTGCCCAGGCTACCGATGAAGCATGCGAACTGGCTGGTATCGTCCAGGATATACGCCAGAAACACGCGGCTGGATACCAGTATAAAGACATGACCGTACTCTGTCGTACACGTTCGCAGGCGCAAAAAATCACGCGTGCATTAGCCGCCGCCAACCTGCCGGTAATCGAACGCAGTGGCATGCTTGAGCAAGCATACATCAAAAACGTGCTCTCCATCCTACTGCTGCTGAGCGAGGAGAGCGGCATGGGATTGCTGCGAACCACACAGCAGGACGAGCATCGTTTGAGCCAGCGGGATATCGAACTAGTGCTGCTGGCGGCCCATCAGCGCCAGGTCAAGCCGCTCACCCTGCTGTTCACGGGCGAATTGCCGCTAGCAGTCAGCGTCGAGGGACACCACGCCCTGAACCGGCTGGCAAGCATCTTACAAACGCTGCAACGCGCACCCGACACCTGGACCCTGCTCGCACAATACCTGCTGGTTGAGACGACGCTGGTGCACGATCTGCTGCTTGCTCCATCCACGCGGCAACGCAAGGCGATGCTTGCGGATTATCACCACCTGCTCAGCCTGGCTCGTCACTACGATACGCAAGAACAACTGCGCCAGCGTCAACAAGAGCACGATGCCAATACACCAGGTGAACCACCCACGCTGGATGTGCACATCAGAGGCTTTTTAGAGTATCTAAGCCTGCTGGTGCTGCTGCGGCAGGATGGTGGCAATCGACAAAGCGAAGAGGACGACGAGGACGAGCAGGCGGATACTGTACAGGTCATGACCGTACACGCCAGTAAAGGGCTGGAATTTCCCGTTGTCTACCTACCCGGATTGAGCAAGCGACGTTTTCCCTCGCAAAACAAAGCCAACGCGCTCGTGACCCCGGCTGGTATGCTGTCGGCAGCAAGCGAGGGCAACATGGCGCATGAAACTGGCGAGTCCTGCCTCTTCTACGTCGGCGTCACCAGGGCGCGTGAACACGTCATATTGAGTCACAGCGAGCGCTATGGCAAACAAAACTACCAGCGCTCGCCCTACCTTGATGCGCTTGAAGACGCTCTACCAGGCGAACGCATCACGAAGTTGGCGTGGGAACCCGCCACAGTTCCCGCTGCGACACCACAGGCTGAGCCACTGCCTGCCGCTGATCCCGGTGCACAGATGAGTCGGGATTTCATCAACACGATGCGCTCTGACAACCTGAGTGCTAACGTGCTGGAAGCTTACCAGCGCTGCCCACGCCAGTACGCCTACAGCTACATTTATCATTTCAGCGCCGAGGCCGATGGCTACCAACTATTCTGGCAGACCATACGCAAAACCATGGAGGCATTGCAGAAAAAGCAAGCCGCCGCCGTTGGTGATCAGCTACAGGCAACGCTCTTGCCCACACAAGAAGAAACGCAGGAACTTTATACGCGCATCTGGCAGGAGCTAGGTGGGGATAGCGCCCATTTTGCTACCCTCTACGAAGCACACGGACACGAGGTGATGGAGGCCGAGCGCCGCCGTCTCAGTACCCAGGAAAACACACCAGCAGAGATGCAACAAACCTTCGAGGTCAATGTGGCGGGACGTTCGATACGCGTGCCCGTGGACCGCGTCGAAGCCGTCCAGGGTGAGCCGGTGAAATTTGTGCGTACACGTTTTGGGCAGCGCAAGGAAAAACCAACGCCGGAGATGCGCGAATATTTCTACACCCTGGCGCTGCGCCAGCACCACAGCGATCAGGAGAGCGAAATTCACAGCCACAACTTGACTACAGGCGAGAAGGTCGCGCTGAAGCTAACAGACAAAAAGGAACACAGCCTGCAAGACGCGGTCGTACACTGCATCGAAGGCATCGAACGCAACGACTATCCCGCCCGGCCAGCGGAGCCGCAGCGCTGTCCCAATTGCCCCTTCTTCCTGATCTGCCCGGCGTAATCTAAAGCAGAGCAAGGGATGAATAACGCATCGAACTTTTGTTGCTATGCGTAGAAGATATAAGTAAGTGTCGCCTATTTTTTACGAGTGAGGTAACGAAGAATCATGAAAGAACAAGACATCATGCAAAATATCGAAGTGCTGGTCAACGAGGAGCACGAGTTACTGGAACGCAAAGCGGCCGGGCCACTAGGCGAAGAAGAACACGCCCGTCTGCACCAGCTTGAGATCAGCCTTGACCAGTTTTGGGACCTGCTACGCCAGCGCCGCGCCCGCCAGCACGCCGGACTCAATCCCGACGACGCCCTGATACGTGACCCCAACACCGTCGAAAATTATCGCCAGTAAAACAAAAAGGGATGGTCCCTCAGTATGGCACTATCTCTATACTCCATACTGAGGGACCATCCCTTTTCACCATCAGACCCCTTCTTCCACCTGTGGTGATTGATCAGCATACAGGCCGCGATACTGCGGTGGCAGCATAGCCGCGATACTCTGCATAATCGTCTGGGTCCCATTGTCGATATCTTCGCGTGTAATTTTCGGACCTTTGGACTTCAAAACAAGTGGCTTACCATACGAAATTGTGACCTCAGCGCCAAACTTCTTAAATACCTGCTCACTCCCCCAGATGGCAACCGGTAGCACGGGCACACCAGCCCGCAGCGCGATCATCGCCAGGCCAGCATGTGCCTTGCCGAGGGTATGCGTTTTGCTGCGCGTCCCCTCAGGGAAGATCACGAGTACCTTGCCGCGCTTGAGTTGCTCGTCAGCAGCGCGTAGAGCCTGGCGATCACCCTCGCCCCGTTTGACGGGAAAGGCCCCCAGGAAGCGCACCAACCAGCCAATTTTACTGGTAAACGCCTCTTCCTTTGCCATGTACACCACTTTTCCAGGCATATACATTGGCACCAGGGGAATATCGGTCCACGAGAGATGGTTGGAGGCAACGATATAGGGCCCGTGCCGGGGGATATGATAGCGTGTGCGCAAATGGACACGGGCCGCGATGCTAAGTACGAAAATAGCAATCCAGCGCAGTATGTCGTACAGCACGCGTGGCGTGGAATATGGCTCGTACCAATTCTTGTCGAATTTGCGTGGCTTCGCTAGCGGGCCTACTTTTTCTGCTGCTTCGTTGGCAGAGCTGCTCGTGTCTTGCCTCATGCGGTTTGTCGCTCCATATATTTTTCGATCAGCTCCAGCACCTGGGCCACGCTGAGGTGATCCGTTTCTACAATAATGGCGTCGCTGGCGGGTCGCATATTCTCATGATCCACGCCATCGCGTTGTTGAATATCCTGCGCAACCGTTGCCAGCGTGGGGAGCGCGGGATTATGCTCACCCAGGCGCTCTGATAACTCGGCGTAGCGACGGCGGGCACGCTCTTCCAGGCTAGCGGTCAAATAAATTTTAAGCTCGGCATCGGGTAGCACCACACGCCCAATATCGCGCCCAACCATAACGACCCTTCCCTGGTGGGCCATCTCGCGCTGCTGCTCAATCAGGATAGTACGCACCTCTGGATGTGCCGAGGCCAGGGAAACGGCGCTGGTAACTGCTGAGCTACGAATTTCCCAGGTAACATCACGACCATGCACGGTCACAGTATATTGCCGACCATCGGCGACCAGCGGACGCTGAATAACGATCTGCGCCGTACATGCCAGGCGTGCCAGGGCCACACCATCGTGGATAGACACGCCCTCGTGCAACGCCAACCAGGCCACGGCACGATACATGGCACCGGTATCTACATATAAATAGCCTACATGATGAGCCAGTTGTTCTCCCACAGTACTTTTGCCCGAACCTGCCGGTCCATCGATGGCAATACGTTGTGGCCCCTGCATGGATTTTTCTCTCCTCAATGATAACATTACTGTCGGGAATTATACCATATGGGTTCGCTTACACTACGTTCCCTACACTAGAGGCTGCTCACGCACCTATTTAATGCAGAAGACGCGCAACTTCTTTCTCTGTCAGATAGCGCCACGCGCCAGAAGCCACGCCGCTCAAAGTCAGGGAGCCGACGCGTACACGCACCAGGCGCAGCACCGAGCAGCCGACCGCCGCCAGCATACGTCGCACCTGGCGTTTGTGTCCTTCGTGAATGGTCAACGCCAGCCAGGTATCAGGACCCTCGCGCCGCACCTGGCGCACCTGCGCAGGCGAAGTCGTAAAATGCTGTCCATCGTCCTCGCTAATGCTGACACCACGCCGCAGCGCCGCCAACGCCCGCACATCCACTTGCCCCTGCACCAGCGCCTCGTAGTATTTCTCACGCTGATAGCGGGGATGGGTTAAACGCAGCGCGAAATCGCCATCGTTAGTGAGCAACAAAAGCCCACTGGTATCCCGGTCCAGGCGTCCCACCGGGTAAACACGCAATTGATGCAGTGCTGGCGGCAACAAGTCCAGCACGGTAGGACGCCCCTGTGGATCACTGACCGCGCTCACATAGCCCATCGGCTTATGCAACAAAACATACGCCAGTTGTTGTCGAGCCTGCACCGGCTTGCCATCAACGCTCACACGGTCGTGCGCCGGATCGACACGACTACCCTGCGTGCTTACTACCGCGCCGTTGACCGTCACGCGACCCGTGGCGATCAACTCCTCCGCGTGGCGGCGCGAGGCGATGCCCGCGTGGGCGAGAAAACGCGCCAACCGTTCCCCAGGCTCCTTGCCGGGCTGGTTTTGTTCGTTTGCTACTTTCAAAATCTTCTTCCCACAATACATACCTCGCACTGTTTTTCGCGGCAGGTCTGTTGATAGATATAATGCAATCCCTGTTGCGCACAGCTTCCCACCGGTTCACGCGCCAGGCCCAACTGCGCGCACATCATACGCGTCACACGATTTGATGACAAGCCCGGATGCTGCATGTAAAGCGCCTGCGCGAAGGGTAGCACAACATTGCAGATCAAAATATCGCTACGCGCCTGGCTCAACCCGAACTGCTCGAAAACGCGCTGCAGCGCCGATACACGCGCCTCCACAGTAGCATACGATGCATCCAACAACAGCGCCCGCAGCGTTTGCCACACGCCTGGCGTACGCCAACGTGTAACCATGCGCGCCAGCACACGCAAACGTCCGGCATCCAGTGGGGCTGGTTGTGCCGCACGTCCTAAAGGCTCAGGCAAGGCATTCTCATGGCCAGCGATGCGCAGACCAGCAGCATGAAAAAAACTCGCGGTCACGTCCATAGCCCAACCCTTCCGCCAGCGCCGGTACAAGGCACATATCATGCACATCACATGCCTGACCAGGTATGGCTATATGCAAACGCTCGACGAAAGCGTGCGCCTTTTGTTCAAAGCGCAACCAACCCGCCTGCTGCAACATGTGCGTATATGCCTGCCCACTCATGTGCTGCATCGCGCGCTGGCACGGCCACTCTATTGCTGGCTGGCTCGTGCTGTTGAGCCACGCCAGCGGCAAGTCGTGCAGTGAACAGACCGGAATAATCGAGCCATCTTGCCTGCGTGTGGGCTGTGGATCGTCGCAGAGCAACACGACATGCAGCACCACCCTATTGTAACGCACGTCGCTAGAGTGTCGATGCTGAAGCCAATCGCTAGAGCGCACGTGAAATCTACATCACCAGCAAGTTTGTCTGTATGCTCGTCGCAGGCGCTGCTTCACAAAGCGCACCGGCACGATCAGGCACACGATAAAATACCGCGTCGCGTACATCGGGGCCAGCGCTGCCTCCGCTTCGTCCGGGAAAATGGAGCCGGTAGGTCTCGCCACTACTGAGCGGCAAGAGACAACCCAGTGGCAGCGCCCACCAGCCACGCACCACCTCGTCTCCAGTAGGGAGCGCCAGTGGCTCCATTAGCGGCCTTGGTAACGGCTCACGCACAACATTGCCCTGGTAGCACCCAGGGCATTGCGGGAGGTGCGACCGCGTCGAGCGCGTTGCGGGCCGCGTACGCCTGCTGCCTGGCACGTTCAGCCTCGTCCTGCAAGCGTGCCAGTTCGGCGGCCAGGTGACGCCCATAGCCGTAGGTTTCCATACGCTCCATCATTTCGTAGACGCGCTCAACGGCAGCGCAAGCCTCCTCACCCGCCTCCTCCGCTGCTGCTCGCACGCGCGCTACTTCGTCGGTGTGCGCCTCCTCTGGCGTGGCTGTGGTCTGGATCTGCACGGCTACCGTCATCGTTTCTGCCTCTTCAGCGAGGTTGGGTGCAACCTGCTCCGTAGTCTGCTCTGCTCGCAGCAACTTCTGTTCCAATAGGTCGACACGTGCCGCCCGTTTCTGTATACGCTCCTCTGCACGTTGAAACTGCGCTCTGGCTTTTGCCAACGACTCGCGCGCATCCCCCAGATGTCCTTGCAGCCGTTCCTCGCGTTTGGCTCGTTTGAGCTGTTTCTTCTCCTGGTTTCCTTCTTCCGCGTGCTTGTGAGAACTCATGCCGCTCTACCCTCCTGAGCCAATAAACATGTTCGTCTATAGAGTAATATACCTCATTCATCTGGGAAAGCGGAAGTCAATGACCTCCGCTCTAAAAACGGAGGCTTGCATCTGGACTCCACCGCAACTCTGCATACCTTGTGAGGCGCGCTTTCGTGGAGCGCATGTTTTTGGATCAAGACTCTGGCACGTACATCATAAAAATGAGCACGACCTTCACATCTGCTAGTAACACATATGGTTCGTCATCGCGTCTCTTCAGAACTGATCCATCTGAATGAAAAAGAGAAAATACTCTATCATTGCCAAAAAGCACAAGTCAAGGCATGTAATGCTTCAAAAATTCCAGGGTTTCTAGCGGCTCTGAATAGCCATACGCTTGAAGAAAAGTAGCGAG
>DATAYF010000200.1:0-5032 GCA_036272735.1 Ktedonobacteraceae bacterium | reverse complement strand
ATACCAGTTCGTACTAATGATTAAGCAAAGACGAAAGGCCAAAGCAAAACCGTAAAGCTCAATCTTTGTAGGCAAAAGGATCATCGACCAGGCGTTTCAGCATTGCCGCCCTGGGCTGAGAGGCCTCAATATACTTGCTCGCCCTCTTCAGTGTATTCGCCAAGCCCACCGCCAATCCCCCAGGATAGCCTCGTAGCGAACAAAGCACATACTTCAGCAAAATCAGCATCAATAATCCGTTAATGATCGCATACTATAAAGTTGGTAGCTATCCTATATACTATATATATCCTGTATATAATCTAAATCATAATTTAACAGGAAAAACTTTAGATATAACCAAGGAGACATTTCTTACTATGAGTAAAGTAACGCTAAACCGTACCGTTGTACCCGCGGGCTTGCTACAAATCATGATCATTCTGCTCGCCGTCATTACTGGACTGCTGCACCTTGCGCTTATCGCCAAATTTGGGCTACCCCTTACGATAGGTGGTAATCCATCCATGTTAGTGCCATACATCTTTCAAAACATGGGGATGTTGTTTCTTCTCAATTGTATCGGCTATATCGCCCTGGTAGCGGCGCTCTACCTGCCCGCGTTCAAACAATACCAGCGCGTCATTCGCTGGACGCTGATTATCTTCACCGCCATCACCGTCGTTGCCTACTTCGCACTCATCGGGTTGAAGACAAATCCCATAGGCTATGCCGATAAAATCATCGAAATGGCGTTGATTGCCCTGCTCGTCATCGACGATTTCCAGACCAGCCGTCAACCCTCGGTTATGCCATAACTGCTAAGGTGCTTTTAATGCTTGTAGGGACCGATTTATCGTATCCGTCGAACCCTCCCGACCAACCAACATCATAGCCACACCATTACAGGGTGTTGGGTTGGTTGATCGATGGGACACGGCGGACACGATAAATCGGTCTCTACGATTTTTACGTGCATCTACGAATACGCTTCTCTCCATTGAAAACGCAAAAAAAGAAGGCTAGCCCGTGGGCTAACCTTCTTTTTGATCTAAACGTTTTTTCTAAACGCTTCCTACTCCCTGATATGGGAACTTAGTAGCGTTCTCTTCCCTGAAATCCGCGGCTGCCTGTCGACTGACGCTCACGCGCCTCGTTGACAGTGATCGTCCGCTCTCCGAGAAGAGTTCCGTTCAGTTGCTCGATAGCAGACCGTGCTTCCTGGTCGGTACTCATTTCGACAAAGCCAAAGCCTTTGCTGCGGCCTGTCCCACGATCTATGATGACCGTGGCCTGAGTGACCTCGCCTACCTGTGCAAACAGATCGCCAAGGTCTTGCTCGGTCGTTTGATAAGGGAGACCCCCTACATATAATCTCATGTGTGTTTACTCCTGTGTGAACATCTCTCAAACCATTGTCGCTCGGAGAAACCATTTCCCACAGAAGCAATCCAATTTCTTTTCTGATGTCATACACTTATCATAACACACCTGGCCAGGAACTTATTCCCGCATCTTCAAGCATCTTCAAGCATCTTCAAGCATCTTCAAATTCATTTTTCATAGACACCGCCCAATGCCGCCGATTCTCTAGCAGTTTTCTCATCCATCATGTATACTAACCACTACCATTAGAAATACAGCAGGTAGACGAGACGCAGGCGAATGGCATACAAAACGCACAATACCTGTAGGCCCCGATTTTATCGTGGGCACGCGCAATTGATTGCGCAAGGGTGGGGTCGACCAATCACCCAACGCGACAATGGTGCCTGCCGCCCAAACAATACCGACCAACGTGCACCGTAGCCGCACCGTTGCGAGGCGTTGGGTTGGTTGTCTGGGAGGACCACGCGCACGATACATCGGCGTGCCCGCGATAAATCGGGTCCTACAGTTTTTTGCGGTATTCGGAGCACGCCGAACACGATACATCGACCCCTACACCTGTTGCATTCCGTTCGTTCGCACTCGTTTAGCAAGGAGCACGCTCTTGTAGGTTCGCACGCTACCCGTCCCGGAGCCGGGACAACTCGTCGATGTCAGGCGGGTGCAGGCCGGGCTGGTCGATGAGCAGGGCAAGCCCACGAAGAAGAAGGGAAGTGGGGAAGAGTAATGGTAAGGGGGATGGGAAGGTGCCCGCTGCGCCAGAATTGTCGGTGGTGCGCTCAGCAGTAGTGAAGCAACAGGGCTTGTTTGGGGGTGATTAGGGTGGAGGATGTATAAACAAACGGTAATGGTTTCTGGAAACCATTACCGTTTGTTTATACGTTAGGGATAAGCAAGCCATTGATGAGTATGTATGTGTTGGGTAATATCAGTATATCGATAAACGTCGTCCCTATTTCCAAATAGGAGCGTCGCATTTCTATCTATCTATATACGGCATTCTCAATGGAGGTATACGTCGGGCTATAGCATTTTTGTTGTATAGTATCGTTACTTATGTTTTAGGATTATTAGGAAGGATTCCCATTATGGTGGTAAAACAATGGCGTATTTCTATGAAAACGGAATTTCTGAGCGGCTTCAAGAAATTGCCGCCTAAGGACATCGCGCACATTATGGAAAAGGTGGAAATGCTGGGACACGACCCGACCCCCGATGGCAAAGTCAAGAAACACCTGGTACACTGCCCCGGCAGGCCGTTTCGCATTCGGTCGGGCGATTATCGCATCTTCTATACCTATAACGAGAACTTCATCTCCATTTATAAAATCGACCGGCGCGACGAAGCGACCTACCGCGATTGCCCCGAAGCTGAGTTCGGGCCGGACGGGGCTGATATGCCGGATAACCCGGACGAGGCCGCGCCCGCCGAGCTGCCTCCTGTCGATACTACAAGCATCCTCAATACCCCTACCACGCAAAATCGGCCGCTACCCGAACCGATTACCGTCGAACTGCTCAATCGTCTGGACGTTCCGGCGGCATATCATACGCGTCTGTTACGCATTACGGACGAGGACGCACTGCTGGCCTGCCCCGGCGTCGACGAAGACACGATTTTGGGCATCGAAGCATATATGTTCGATCTGCCTCTGATGCAGGTCATGCACCAGCCCAGTTACTGGCTCAACGAGAGCGATGATCTGTTGCGCTACAAAGAGGGCGAACTGCTGGCCTTCCTGCTCAAGCTGTCGCCTGAACAGGAGAAATACGCCGCCTGGTCGCTCAATACCACCGGGCCAACGCTGGTGAAGGGCGGACCCGGCACCGGCAAGAGTACCGTCGCGCTCTATCGCGTACGTTCGCTGATCGAGCAACTCAAGGCACGCGACGCTAGCAGCGAACCGCGTATCCTCTTCACGACCTACACCAACGCCCTGGTCGAAGCCTCGCGCCAACTGCTGGCACAACTGCTTGGTCCCGACGCATGCTATGTGCAGGTCAGCACCACCGACAAACTGGTCTATGAAGTGCTCAACGAAGCCCATGCGCTGAGCAGCGACATCAACAAAGATAGCGAGCAACGGCAACTACTGATCCAGGCATTGGGGCAGGCGCAGTTTAACGGCAATCGTGTGCAACAGTACGCGCAGAAAATGACTATCGAGCACCTCGGCTACGATTACCTGCTCCAGGAGTTGAATGGTGTCATCGTAGCCCGTCAGCTTACCAGCCTTGACGAATATCTAGAGACGCCCCGCGCCGGTCGCCAGGTGCGCCTGAACGCGACCCAGCGCACGGCGGTCTGGCAGGTGTACGAGCAATGGTGCGAACTGATGCGCAAGAGTGGGAAGGAAAGCTGGCAGCAGCGCCGCGCCCGCGCCGAACAATTGGTCGCGGACAGCTCGTACTTCCAATGCTTCGATGCCGTCGTGATCGACGAGGCCCAGGACCTCGATGCCAGCGCCCTACGCCTGCTCATCAATATGTGCAAGGCCAGCAATCGACTCTTCATCACCGCCGACGCCAATCAATCCATCTACGGCAGCGGCTTCAACTGGTCGGCGGTGCACCGGGATCTGCGCTTCCAGGGCCGCACCAGCGTTTTGCGCACCAACTATCGCTCGACTTCAGAGATCAGCGAGGCCGCGCAATCCTACCTGACAAGCGGAGCGTTAGATACCGAGGCCATCGAGCGCCACTACATCCACAATGGTCCGATCCCCGACGTGCGCAGCATCAGCAGCTACCAGCACGAAATTCAATTGCTCGCCACCTTTTTCAAGCAAGCAACCCGACATCTGCGCCAGGCTCTCAGTTCGTGCGCCATCCTCTGCCCCACGAACAGAATCGGGCAAGCTATCGCCGAGGATCTCACAAGGGCCGACATACCAGCGACCTACATGAAGGGAGGCGAACTCGATCTCAAGCGGCCAGGCGTCAAAGTGATCACACTCAGTTCCGCCAAAGGTCTGGAATTTCCCATCGTAGCCCTGGCCGGTTTCGTAACCGAGCACTATCCCTACATCCCGGCGGGCACTTCCGATGAAGGCCGGGATGAACTGCTGGCCCGCGAACGGCGCGTGATGTTCGTTGGCATGACCCGTGCCATGCGCGCCTTGCTGGTCATCGTGCCAACGCAGGCCACGACCCCGCTCCTGCAAGGGTTCGACCCGGCATGTTGGAACTGTAAGAACGGATGATAAATGCGTTATATTGTGATATGCAATAATAGATGATGCATGCGTTGTAATTCACGATGATCACAGTTTTTTTGTACATTTCACGGCAATCACGACAACCTTAGTAATTTTTTACATTTTACGCTATAATATACAAATAAAAGGATACACGTTGTGGAAACGATCTTTCTGCCACATAAGCTGCTCGGCGTGTTGGAACTGGTTGCGCTCAACCAGAGCTTGTACAGGGGCGATATTCGGCTCGATTGGAGCACGGTCGCGGGCGATACTTCGATGGAACAACTGGCGGTGCTGCTGGCTGGACTCGACGCCGATGAGCACGCCGAGGTGGTCGGCGCAGAGACTATTCCGCACGAGCTTGAGAGCAGCATTATCGAGCTGTTCGAACATCCACTGGCATTGACGCCAGCAACACTAGAAACAGGAACGGAAATAGATGACGACACTGCTGAAGGTGCGGC
>DATAYF010000199.1:0-6084 GCA_036272735.1 Ktedonobacteraceae bacterium | reverse complement strand
TGGTGCGCGTGGAAACTTCGAGCAGGGTGCCGCCCGTGCTTACAACGGTGCGTCTCAATCGCTCAACAAACATCCCTGGGGCACGAAGTCCCACGCTTTTGCCAAACTGTTTCTGCCAGGCTTTATAGCTGATCTTTTCGATGACGATGGTCTTGCCCATGCGCACGATTTCATGCGCCATGTGCCCATGCAGGCTTTGGCGATGGGCTGCGAGCTTGCGTTCCTGTGCTGCCTTGCGCCGGCGGGTGCGCTCGTAGTTGTGGCTCTTCTTCCACAGCAGGCGTTGCTTGCCCCGTCGCTTGATGCGTCCTTTTTCGTCGTAGTGCTCCGGATTGGCGGCCCGGCGCTGCCGCTCCATCTGGCGCTGCAGTCGCCTGATGGCGCGTGCATCAGGAGCAAGCTCCGCCCCCAGCGTTTCCAGCGCTGCCTGCCCGGTACGTGGGACCATGGCGATGGTCGAGGGTCCCAGGTCTATCCCGATGATGTCGGTGCCGACCGTGTGCTTCGGCTTCTGATAGGGCGTGCCTTCCAATGCCAGTTGCACACGCGTAGCGCGAGCCTGCTGCATCGGCTCCCTGGGCACGAGGACTGGAAGCCTGGCGCCGGATGAGGCGCGCATACTTGATGCGGTGATCCAATCCATATTTGACCACGGGATCATGCCAGTCGATGAGGGCCGGCAAGCGATCACCTTGCCAGAGGAGCATGCCTCCCTGCCCCTCTGACCCAGCTGCTGCTGGGTCCAGCACAAAGCGCAGACCAGTATCATTGCGTTTGTTCTCCAGGCTTGCGAGTCCTCGCCCTCGGCTCTTGAAGCGGACGCGTTTGGCCTGTCCCAAACAGACACGATTGAGGGCATGATAGGCGCGACTGGCTAGCGTTTGCGCCAGGACTGCATCCAGATGGTCGGCGAGCCAGGAGATGCGCGCCGTTTTGGCATAGGCATGCAACGCATACTCGGAGAAGCCGTACTGTTGACGCAACGCCGAAAAGGCCGTATTGCGTGCTGGCTGCTGGGTGTGGGGGATGGCGCGGGCTGCTTGCCAGGCCGGATCGGCGCGCATCTGTCTGAGTCGTCGTTGTCCTTCACCGAGCACGGCATTGTAGAACTGCCTGCCTGCTTCCAGGTGTCCCCTGAGGCGTTTGGCCTGGCCCTCGTTCACCACGAGAGGCATTTCCAGCAGAAACGTCGGGGTCCGGCGCTGCGGCTCCCCGCTCTGCTGTGGAATGCTCCTGCGCTTCGTTCGCTTCGCTGCCATGCGCCTGCCTTTCAGAAAGAGGAATATTTGTTCGAAGTATACGCAACGCGGGGAAGAGCTGTCAAGCCGTTCAGGACCTCCCCTCCTCTCACCAAAGGAACAGCGCTTCATCCCCCGGTTGAAACGCGTGGGGGGCTTTCGCGCTCGGATTTCTGTAACATTAGCACGCCAGGCCAACGCGTATATTACTCCACTGGTGAGAGCTGCTATCCCCGGGGTTGTGGAAACGATTCGGACGCTGCATGCGCAAGGCTATGAACTCCACATGGCATCTGGTGAGCCTTCCTATGATTTGCAAGGTTATTTGACAGGGATGGGTGTGCGTGATTGCTTTGGCAGACTCTATGGTCCAGATTTAATTGATACCTTCAAAAATGGGCCAGAGTATTACCGGCGACTTTTGGCGGATATGGGTATTGATCCTATGCAAGCGTTGATTGTCGATGATAGTCCGCTGCGATCACATGGGCAAGTCAGGTTGGTGCCAGAACAGTGTTGGTGTGCAAAGAAATACCTGCGGAAATGCAAGCTACGTTGTGTATCCATTGTTTAGCAGAATTGCCCGCTGTGCTGCATAGATTGGATTAATTGTATTTTTCCTCACGAGTGCGTGTAGGGCAGCAGGAATTGCGTGAGCAGCAGTATAAGACTCCGAAGGGGGAAGCCTGGATACGGGGCCATGTGAAGCTGATCGAACAAAAGCGCGCCCTCTATCAATCGGGGCGCAAAGGTTGGGGAGACGTTGAGAGCTCGGAGGTATGGTGGCGAACAGCGGCAGGACAACACGTTGCAGGCTGCGACGCGGCAGACGTGTTGCCACGAAGTGATTATGTGACGCCTTCGATGTCTTATGTAGCTTGCTACGTGATTGTTGCTGTTCGATCATGAAGCCCTGCCTTTTTTCTTTCTCGTGTTGTTAGTATATTGCCCGGTTGATGCTTCGTCAATGTTGAGCAAGACCGTCGAAAATCGTTGTGCTTGACTTTTTGTTTTATCAGTTGTACATTGTTTTACAGATAAAACAGAGAGGAAGAGCAAGGACCATGGATAGCTTTTTGGATACCCAACAGTTGGCAGCACTGTTGAAGGCGAAGCGCGGTGAGCGTGGTTTGCGCGAGATTGCTCAAGAAATGGGCGAGGTGAGTCCGGCGACGTTATCGCGCATCGAAAACGGCAAGATGCTGGACGTCGAGACCTTCCTGCGCGTGTGCGATTGGTTGCAGGTGACTCCGCAGCAATTCATTAAAGAAGCTTCATTCAGTATGCTTACAAATCAGGCGGCGCGCTACTATATTCGAGGTGGACACAAACTTGAAGGCTCGGTCGTCATTCAGGGCGCGAAGAACGCGGCACTGCCGATTATTGCGGCCTCGCTGCTGGCGGCAAAGGGCCAGACCATCCTGCACAACGTGCCGCTTATTCGCGATGTATTTGCCGCGATAGAGTTGGCGAAGACCCTGGGGGCAAAGGTGCGTTTGCACGAAGAAGATCAGGTGCTGATTATCGATGCCTCAGCGGTCAATCAAAGCGTGCTTCCTGTCTATCTCACGAACCTGTTTCGCGGCTCGGTACTCTTCTTAGCGCCGGTCTTGCTGCGCACCGGCCAGGTCTCGATTGAAACGGTGGGTGGCTGCAACCTGGGGAAGCGTAGCCTGGACTTTCACTATCGCGGCTTCGCGCGCCTGGGGGCCCAGGTGAGCGAGGATGAACAGAACATTTTCATACACATGGGGAATTTTCGGGGAGATTACCTCTACCTGGATACGCCGAGCCACACGGGGACCGAGAACCTGATGATCGCTGCCAGCCTGGCGAAAGGTTCAACGACCATTGAAAATGCCGCGCTGGAGCCAGAGATTGCCGATGTTGCTAACTTCCTCAATCTGATGGGGGCAAACATCACTGGTGTGGGCACAGGCGTGCTACATATCGAGGGGGTGCGGGAACTATCGGCGGTGGAGTATACGTTGATGCCTGATCGTGTGGATGCCGGTACGATGGCGATGGCGGCGGCGGCCACACGGGGAGATGTGGAGCTGGTGGGGGCGCGTATCCATCATTTGGGCATTGTGCGTGCCAAGCTTGAACAGATGGGGGTCGAGCTGCTCCCCGATGGACCCGTGGTGCGCGTGCGACGCCGTGGGTTGCTGCGTCCCGTGAACGTAGTGACCGGCCCGTACCCTGGCTACGCGACGGATTTGCAGCCGCAGATAATGGCGCTATCCTGTCTGTCCGAGGGCACTTCCTATATCCGTGAGACGTTGTTCGACCAGCGTTTTGCGGTGATGCAAGAATTAACGAAAATGGGGGCAACCATTGTGCTGGACAATGGCACCGTGGTGGTGAGAGGACCGGCCGACATGCATGGAGCAATCGTATACGCGCATGATCTGCGTGCCGGTGCGGCCCTGGTCATTGCTGCTGCTGTGGCGGAAGGTGAAACGGTCATTGAGAATGCGACGATGCTTGAGCGCGGTTGTAGCGCGCTGGTGCGCCGTTTCACCCAGCTTGGTCTTTCAGTCTACGAGGAGCGCCAGCACGTAGACCTGTTAGCCTAGCGTCAGCCAGTGTGGATCGGCAACCTCTTCCCAACGTGCGCGAATTTCTTCATAGAGCTCTTCGCGTAGTGGACCGGCGGCGATCAGTTCGGCATCGTGTTCCCAGCGTCCAGGCGTTTTTGTGCCAACAATGGCGGTGCAGACGCCGGGCACGCTCAATGTGAAGCGCAGAGCCACCTCAATGCCTTTATCCAGGCTCTTCTGCAAGAAACCATATTGCAGACGTTTGAGCCGTTCCCAGTAGCGATAGTAGTAGGCGCTGCTCTCAACCTCTTTGTACTGCCAGGCCGCATTGGCGAGAGGTCGTTTGGCGATGATGCCCATATTGCGTTCGCGCGCCATCGGGAGTGTAAAATCGATGCCTTGCTGATCGGCGATATTGATTGAAGTTTGCAGGCTATCGAAAGCTTCGGTGCGAATGGCGTAGCGCGCATCCTCGTTATCGCCGCTATAGCCGATATAGCGAACCTTGCCAGCGCCCCTGGCTTTTTCCAATGCCTTGATCACGTTACCCTGTCGCAATACGTCCAGGGAGCAGCTATGCAACTGAATCAGGTCGATGTGATCGGTGCGCAGACGGCGTAAGCTGCGATCAATGCTCGCCTCTATCAGTTGTGGATGCCAGTCGGGCAGGTCGGGTAGCTCCTCACCCGACGCGTGACCGCATTTGGTGAACAAATAGTAATCATCACGACGAGTGGCAACAGCCTTGCCGATAAGCTCTTCGCTATCCCCGTAACACTCAGCCGTATCGATCACATTCAAACCGGCATCAAGTGCACCGTTTAGTATACTTTCCGTCTCTGCTAAGCTCGCGTCCCGCATCTCACTGCCACCAAAGCCCAATGCACTTACCTGCATGTCTGTTTTGCCAAACTGACGATATTCCATAATATATCCTCCCTCTAAATGCTCTTTTAGGCTTACGTTTCATTGCCAGAAAAAGTAACGTACCTCTCGCTAAGCCAAATTTCAGAAACTATTTCATCCCGCGACTTCTCATGTTATACTGATATGCAGAGGAATAGAGGTATGAGCGGCTCGTGAATGCCCTTTTTGTCAATGTTCCTGTGCGTGCTCAAGACCGATTTCCATTCTCTCTTCTATAAACTATATATATAAGCTATAACAGGAAGGAACAGAGTAATACGCGTTCGTTGTGCCATAATACGAAATAAATGCTTGTACTGATACGCATAATGAATGTTTTTTTCTCTCTGCCATAAAAATGACGACAAAAATCTTAATACATACCACAATAGAACAATATACTATCGAACGATATCTCGCTCATGGTGGCATGGCCGAAGTATACCTTGCGCGCAATGAGCAAACAAACGAGCTGGCCGCGATAAAAATGGTGCCCAATGACTCCTCTGAGCAGAGCCAACGTTTCTTGCGTGAGGCGAAGATCACCACTACGCTCCATCACGCGCATATTTTGCCTGCCCTGGCTTGCGGAGAGTATGACATGTGGGAATACCTGATTACTCCTTATGTCGCCTTTGGTACATTGCGCGATCACCTGGCGCAAGGCCCATTGCCGCTGCCCGTAGCCCGGCTCCTGTTTGCCCAACTTACCAACGCCTTGCAGTACGCCCATGAGCGTGGCATTTTGCATCGCGACATCAAAGCCTCCAATGTGTTGCTACGCGATATGTCGTATGCCTATCTCGCGGACTTTGGGCTGGTCAAAAGCGCTGAAGATGAGTATAGCCTGACGAAAACTGGCTACACCGTTGGTACGCCCGAATATATGGCTCCTGAGTTGCTGGAAAGAGAAGCCACGCCTGCCAGCGACATTTATGCGTTGGGTATATTACTGTATCAAATGCTGACCGGGACGCTGCCGTTTAGAGGAAGCACTTCGGTGGCAACCATCATCAAGCATATCAAGGAGCAGCCAGCCCCACCCTCGACGCTCAACGCGCACATTTCGCCAGAAGTTGAAGCTGTCATCATGCGCGCCCTGCAAAAGAAGCCGCAGCAACGCTATCAGACCATGCGCGAGTTTTACCAGGCATTCGAGGACGCGCTCGCTCTTGAGGATCAAGCTTGCACGGCGCGCCACGAGGCTGTGCACGTTGCCAGCGTCGCGGAGCCTGAAGGGTCTTTGGAGCCAACAGTCGTTGTGCATCATGCCGCCATAGACCAGGAGCAGACAATTCTCCAGCCTGTACAGCCAATAGTTCAGGCGCAGGTACTCATTCAGCCAGTGAAACCAATAGCGCAGGAACAGATAATCCTCCAGCCAGTGAAACCAATAG
>DATAYF010000198.1:0-5901 GCA_036272735.1 Ktedonobacteraceae bacterium | reverse complement strand
AAGAAGGAGTCACATGAAATGAACGAGCCACCACCAACCAACCGCCCCATGCGAGCTGATGCTCAGCGCAACTACGCCAGCCTGTTGAACGCGGCGCGAGTCGCGGTTTCGGAGCTCGGCGCTGACATCGTCCTCGAGGACGTTGCCAAGTCGGCTGGGGTCGCCATCGGAACGTTGTACCGTCACTTCCCCACGCGTCAGGATCTCCTTGAAGCAGTGTTCCTGGATGAGACCAATGCCTTGAGGGCGTGTGCTGAAGCACTCGCAAGCGCTCCGGTTCCTTTCGACGCCTTGATGAGCTGGCTTCGTCTCCAGATGGACTTCGCGGCTCGAGGGCGGAGCATGGGAGCAGCCGTCATGGCTGCCAAGCACGTTCCGGGAACGAGAATCTATGCCGCGAACAAAGCGATGCACCAGGCGGGAGAAGTCCTGTTGCTCCGCGCCCAGGCCGCAGAACAAATCCGAACGGATGTCCATATTCTCGACGTGCTACGACTCGTCTACAGAATCGTCATGGTGAACGAACATGCGTCCGACCCTGATGGGGCCAACCGCATGTTCGATCTCGTCATCGCCGGAATCAGCACAAAGCCGAGCCGGGACTGAAAGGTGGTGTGTCACCTCTCGGCTGGGAGTCGATCCACTCGACCGGTTCTCTAGCAGCCTGTCGGAGAGAACGAAGCAGATGGCGAGACCTCTGCTACAGCGGAGCGCGTCCATCACAGCAGAGGCGGGTGCGACTCAATTCAATGGAGCACGGTTGCAGACAGAACACAGTTGGTGATGATGCGTCGTTTGGGCTGCAAGCATACCGTCGCTCGCACGCTACGCCCAGAATAAGATATGGAAGCGCTTGAGATTGAAGGCTAAACAGACCAGACACCACTCACCTGCGGCGCCAAGTTCCCCGCGCAAGGAGAACTGGCGGAAGCCTAACACCTCCTTGATGATGCCGATCACCGGTTCGACGGTGCATTTGCGTGCGCCGTAGATGGCTTTGCCCAACGCTGTCTTGAGCTTGTAGGCCATCTTGATCTGGGCGCTGGCGTCTTCGGGCGGTGGAGCAGGCAGTGGCGCGAAGCGTTGTTGCCAGCTTGGATGATGAGGATCACGACCAGTGGCGACGTAGGGCTCGATACCGCGCCGCGCACATGCGGTCAGCGTCGCAGGCCCAAAGTAACCAGCATCCAACGCTGCTGCTTCGGGCGTGCCGATCGCGGACGGGATGGCCTGGAGCGTGGGTTCCGCTTCCTGGCTATCGTTGGGGTGATTAGAGAGCGCGCTTCCCACGATGAGCAGACTTGCCTGGTCCACAGCAATCTGCGCGTTGTAATCCTGCTCAAAACCAGCATCCGTCGGGTTTTTCATGATGCGCGACTCCGGGTCAGTGAAGTTGTACTGGTCCCCATCGCGAGGTCCTGGCATCGGTGGCGCTGGTGGGCGACCACCCAGGCGACGTCCCGTCTCGCGCTCCCGTTCCGCACGTTGTGCCATCCTCTCTTCATAGTCGGCTTGCTCGGCTGCAGCACGCTCCTGGGCGCGTGCTTCGATCACCGCTTTGGCCTGTGCCAGATGCGTCAGGCGATCCTCCCGTCGTGCGATTTCCTCGCGTACCACTAGCCCATCGGGCACCTCCGGTCGCTCGCTTTGTGAGCTTCGGGCAAAGAGCTCCTCGACCTCGGTACGTAGCTGGGTCTCCAACTCCAGCAGGCGCTTGTAGCTCACCGCTTTGCGCTTGGAGGCATCGGCATGCACCTTGGTTCCGTCCAGACTAATCGTTCCCAGTTTCAGCACACCCGCCTCCTGTGCCAGCAAGAGCACTTGCACGAAGAGCTCCTTGAGATCTGGCAGAAACGTGCGCCGAAACGTTGCGAGCGTATCATGGTCGGGATGCAGATTGCCTGCAATGAAGCGAAATGGCACCGCCTCATAGGTGGCACGTTCAATCTTACGCGAGCTGAACACCCCAGTGGCATAGCCATAGAGAAGCAAGCCCAACAAGACTTCGGGGGCATACGGTTCTCCACCACGAGACCCAGAGTGGGCGTACAGAGCTGAGAGATCAAGCTGGGCCACGCTGTCTACCACGAAGCGGGCCAGATGGTCAGGGGTAGACAGTCGCCCAGTCGCACCGTCAGATCAAGCGCCCGGTCGTAGTCCACCGTTGTGAATGTTCTACGCATACTCTCCAGTATACCAGCAAGGTTTCACTCCAGTAAACAACGTGCGCATTTACGAGTGGATAGCTCAAGCAGGATGTCTACTTGATGTACAGCAGCGCATGGTAACGTGAACCCCTGTCAATAGAGAGGAAAAAACCGAAGACTATGCTCTAAGCATAGCTCTCTTCTTGTAGCGATGCTCGAAGCCGTGTACACTGAGAGCATCTCCGTTTTCCCAATAACCATGAAAGAAGAGAAAGAGAATATGCTCAAAGAACTTCGCGTAGACAACTCAGCTCCCTGGAAACAACGTTTTCATGCTGCTAGCATTTTCTGGACGATGATTGCCACTGAGGAGCCGACACGGGGCCTCGTCGCAAGCAATCTCTCAGGGATTGCCCAACTCTATGCCTGGGATGTGCCTACGGGCATGTTGACGCAGTTAACAGATCGCCCACAGGGTCAGCTTTTTGGCACGCTCTCGCCCGATGGTCGATACGTGTACTATCATCGTGAGAAAGAGGGCAATGAGATTGGGCATTTTGTGCGTCTCCCATTCGAGGGTGGCGAAATCGAGGACATCACACCGCAGTTAGCACCCTATGCCTCTTTTGGCTTGCGTTTCAGTCGTGCAGGCAATCTCCTCATGTTTATGGCTGCAACGCCTGAGGGCTTCAAAGTGTATCTGATGGAAAACACATCCGATGGCAAACTCACTCTTCCCACACCCATCCATCAATCAGCAAGCATCATTATGGGGTTGCGGCTCTCTTACAAAGGGGATCTCCTGGTCATTGGCACGACCGAACGTTCCAGAAGTCTGCAAATGAATCTTCTGGCACTGGATACGCGCCTTGGCCAGCCCATCGCCGAACTATGGGATGAGAAGGCGAGTAACATCCGTGCTAGTGCCTTCTCGCCTGTTGCTGGCGATGATCGTATGCTGGCGACGACCGATCGTTCTGGCGTCGCCCGACCCCTCATCTGGAATCCGCGTACGGGCGAATGCACCGATCTGGTAATCGACGCATTGGAGGGTGAGGTGACGCCTGCCGATTGGTCACCCGATGGCAAGCACATCTTGCTCACCCACTTCTCGCAAGCCGTTCAGCATCTCTCCATCTATGATATCGAGCATCAGACGCTCATGCCTCTGCACGTGCCTGGTGGTTCGCTTGGGTGGGGGCCGCCCTTTGCATCCTTCGCCTACTTCGGATCTCGTGACGAGATCTTTGCACACTGGGAGGATTCGACGCATCCCTTATCGCTCATCGCGCTGAGTCTGGCAACGGGAGAGCAAACGCGCACCGTCCTGAGCGCGGGTTCAGTCCCTGCTGGGCATCCCTGGCGCTCCATCACCTTCACTTCCTCGGACGACAAGAGAGTACAGGGCTGGCTTGGTCTGCCCGATGGTCAAGGTCCTTTCCCGACGATCCTGGAGATGCACGGTGGTCCTACTGTCGTCCAAGCCGAAACCTTCTCGCCTGCAAGCCAGGCGTGGCTTGATGCAGGTTTCGCCTTTCTGACCATCAACTATCATGGCTCTACCACCTTTGGACGTGAGTTCGAGCGGAGTATCTGGGGGGACCTTGGCCACTGGGAGATGGAAGATATGGTCGCGGCGCGAGAGTGGCTGGTTGATCAGGGGATTGCCAGGCCCGATGCCATCTTGCTCACCGGCTGGTCTTACGGTGGCTATCTCACGCTGTTGGGGCTTGGCAAATATCCCGATCTCTGGGCGGCTGGCATGGCCGGTGCTGCCGTTACTGATTGGGCCATGCAGTATGAAGACATGGTGGGGACGCTCAAGGGCTACCAGCGGGCACTCTTGGGCGGCACACCAGAGGAGCAGCCGGAGCGGTACATCGCGAGTTCGCCCATCACCTACGCTGCCAATGTGCGCGTCCCCATGCTCATCATCCAGGGCCGCAACGACACACGCACCCCCGCGCGTCCGGTTGAAATATACGAAAAGACCATCAAGGATCTGGGCAAGGAGATTGAAGTCGTCTGGTTTGACTCCGGCCACAGCGGCTCATTCACCCAGGTTGAGCGCTCCATTGAGCATCAAGAATTGATGCTGCGCTTCGCGTATCGCGTTCTCGCCCAAGACTGAATGCCCGTGAGCGGGTTTCACACTACACACGCCTTCCTGATACATCTGAATGTTGTAATCCGATCCATTCGTACTTGAGGGCCTACCATGACAGACGGGCGGGCACCTGCTTCTCTCCGACAAGCTGCTAGAGCGCACTCCAGGTTGTATGCTTTCATTGCAAGTGGAGAGAAGGAGGTATTGATGGACAAAGAACTCTCCATCCAACAGGTTGCAGCGAAAACCGGGCTCAGTATCCATACCTTGCGTTATTATGAACGTTTGGGTCTTCTGGCTTCCATGCGTATTCATCGCTTGCCAAATGGACATCGACGCTACAGCGAGTTCGATCTGGAATGGATTGATTTTGTCAAATGTTTACGCTCAACTGCTATGCCTATCGCTGAAATGCAGCACTTTGCAGAGATAACACGGCAAGGAGAGTCGACGATGAAAGAGCGGCGCGAGTTACTCGAAGCTCACCAGCGCCAGGTATCTCTGGATCTGCAAGGAATGCAGCGAACGTTGGCTATCATCGAGACAAAAATCGCCCAGTATCGTTCACTTGAAAGTGAAACGCAACAAATTTCAAGAAGTATACCAAATACCGCGGGCAATCAGCGGAGTCAAAAGAACGCTTCAGATATTCAGGAGGAAAGGAATCACAATGGCTAAGATCTGGTTTATCACCGGTGCATCAAAGGGGTTTGGACGGGAATGGACGGAAGCTGCCCTGGAACGCGGAGACAAGGTTGCTGCGATGGCGCGTAACCTCAGGGCCCTGGACGCGCTCGTCGAGAGGTACGGCGACGCCGTCCTGCCGATTCAGTTCGACGTCACCGACCGCAGTGCCGATTTCGACGCGGTGAAAAGAGCCGCAGATCACTTCGGCAAGCTCGATGTCGTCATCAACAACGCTGGCTACGGCCAGTTCGGCATGGTTGAGGAACTGACAGAAGACGAACTGCGAGCTTCGCTCGAAGCGAACTTTTTCGGTGCTGTGTGGGTCACACAGGCGGCGCTGCCGATCATGCGTGCGCAAGGCTCCGGTCACATCATTCAGGTGTCAAGCATGGGAGGCGTCACCGCATATCCGGCCATCGGTGCCTACCACGCGTCGAAGTGGGCTATCGAAGGCTTCTCGCAGTCACTGGCGCAGGAGGTTGCAGCTTTCGGTATCAACGTGACCTTAATCGAACCCGGCGGATACTCGACCGACTGGGCTGGCTCGTCGGCGAAGCGCAGTGAGGAGAACCCGGCCTACGCCGACATCCGCGCAGCGCAAAGCCGCTCGTGGGCTGCGAACCCCGGCAACCCAACAGCCACTCGCTGCGCCATCCTCAAGGTCGTCGACGCGGACAAACCACCGCTGCGGATCTTCTTCGGCAAGACCCCGATCGAGACCGTGACCAAGGATTACGAGTCACGCCTGGCGACGTGGAACGAGTGGCAACCCGTCTCGGTCGAGGCCTACGGGGCATAGCAAGCGACTCCACGCATCCTGTGCAGTCTCCGAACGCGCCCTGATCGCCAGACGGCGTTCGTCTTTCACGGATCTTCAGCGATGAAGCGATGCATGACGTCCTTCATCGAACCCATCCAGGCGTGCCTCCAATCGCTACAGAACAAAAACGCGAAGGCATA
>DATAYF010000197.1:0-2600 GCA_036272735.1 Ktedonobacteraceae bacterium | reverse complement strand
GGAAGCCGGCAGACACCTCTACAATGCGCTGCTCTCGGAAGGGCAAAAACGGCTCCGTCGCATGCGGGCAGATCCAGCGTGGCTCGCTGCTCGCGCCATCCCTCGTTCCCACAAGCAGGAGCGACAAGCCGCCTTCGCGGCAGTGCGGCAAAAGTCAGGCTTCTGCGAATATGCTTTCCACGCCTACGCCAAAACTGCACGCGTGTCCTGGCTGGCTGAGCACCTGGACGCCGTGCTGGCACAAACCCTGGCGACCCGCGCCTATCGGGCGCTCAATCGGGTCTGCCTGGGGAAGGCGCGCCGGGTGCGCTTCAAGAGCCGGGGACGTGGCCTGGGAAGCCTGGAAAACAAGCGCAACGACACCGGCCTGCGCTTTGTGCTGCACAAGCCCGAAGAGGGGCAGCAGGGTTTCCTGATCTGGAAAGACGACCACCTGCCTGCCCGCATCGACTGGAACGATCCCGTGATCAAGCAGGGGTTGGACCAGCGCATCAAATACGCCCGATTGGTGCAACGCAAAGCCAGCAGCCCACAGGCGCAGGGGGCTGACTGCCAGGCCTATCGCTACTTCGTGCAGCTGGCGAACGATCGGTGTTGCCCATCACAAGCCCAAGCATACAGTGGGCGCCGACGTCATCGGGGCGGATCTGGGACCCTCTTCTATCGCGCTGGTTCCACGAGCAGGCGAGGCGAGCCTGTCGGTGTTCTGTGAGCAACTGGCTCCCGATGCGCGGGCGATCCGTCGAGTGCAACGAAAGATGGAGCGGCAGCGGCGCGCGGCCAACCCGGACCACTATGACGAAAAGGGGCGCATCAAGAAGCAGAGCAAGCGGCGGCGGCACTGGAAAACGAGCAAGGGCTACCAGCAGACCCGCCGGCGCAAGGCAGAAAAGGAGCGCCGGCTTTCGGCTCACCGCAAGAGTTTGCACGGCCACAAGGTCCATGAGATCGTCGCGGTGGGCACCACCATCATCCTCGAAAAGATTTCCTACCGAGCGTGGCAAAAACAGTATGGCAAGAGTGTGGGTCTTCGTGCCCCAGGGATGTTTGTCGAACATCTGAGACGCACCGTTGCAAGGACGGGCGGCACCCTGATAGAGGTTCCCACGGGCCGAGCCAAACTCTCCCAGTTCTGTCATGGCTGTGGGAAGTGCGTGAAAAAGCCGCTCTCGCAGCGGTTCCACCACTGCGCCTGCGGAGTGGGTCCTGTCCAACGGGATCTGTATTCGGCCTTTCTGGCTTCTACCCTTGATCAAGACCATCTCATCCCCTCGTGTGCCCGGGCGGTCATGGCCTGGGAAGGTGCGGAGGCGCGCCTGCGGGTCGCCAACGCTCGGGTTCTTCAACGGGCGAAAGAGGGGCAGTCGTTGCCCCGAAGCTTTGGTGTTCCCAGAGCCGGAGCCCGTCTGCAGCCCCTCGACCTCAACATCTCGAGCGAAACGACACAAGAGCCAGTGCTCCTCGCCCATCGAGGACACCTGGAAGCGTGGAAGCGCCGCTCAGAACCCCCGCTGCTTCAGCACGGGGAGCCGTCAGGTGTTTAGAGTGTACCAGGATGGACATTATGTGTGTTCGCGTTATGATAATCATGAATTCAACCGGATTTTGGGAAAAGGATACGTGCCTGCAACGACGAAATTGACAAAACCGTTTCGTCTAGGTGTCGTTGCCAACAATAACAATTTTGGATTGTATATCAACGCTACATTGTTGAGCACAGTGAGCGATTCATCAAATAACTCCCTATTGGGAGGCAATGTTGGGATGACAGTTGCAAATTATGCACATGGAGGGACATCAAGCGCCGATTTTACGAACGCGAAAATCTGGACATTGCCGGATAATTTCACAGGTAAATAGCAACATGCTACGATATTGACACTCCCCGCCATACATGAGCGGGGATTCTTCTTTCCACCATCCAACTTGCCCATCGCCATCGCTGACGATGCGTAGAGGCCGAATGTCCAGAAGCGTTAGGCCGTCTCTCGACGACTCGTTCCCGTCTGCCCGACGGTACGATCTACTGCTTTTTGCAGGATGTTCAGTGCTGCATTATGGTCACGGTCCAGCACGACGCCGCATCCTGTACAGATATGGGTACGCACGCTGAGCGTTTTCTTGACCACCGTGCCACACGCTGAACAATCCTGGCTGGTGAAGTGTGGAGGCACGGCAACCACTGGAATAGCATGCAGCATGGCATAGGACTTCACCCAACGAAGGAACGTGCCCCATGCGGCATCGCTGATGCTTTTGCTCAAGTGGCGATTGCGTACCATATTAGCAATCTTCAAGTCTTCAAAGGCAATCACATCGTGAGATGTGACCAACGCGTTTGCCTGTTTGCGGGCAAAATCTTCGCGCTGCCTTGGGGTCCTTGTGGGTCCTTGGCACCTTGAGATAGCCCTTCGCCAACATCTTTCGGGCTTTGTTGCGATTGGCTGATTTCTGCTGCGTGCGAGAGAACCGTTTATGCAGGCGGATCAATCGCAATTCTGCTTTGCGATAGTGGCGCGGGTTCTCGACGGTACGTCCTTCTGAGTCGGTGGAGGAGGCTAAGAGCCCAACGTCTATGCCGATAGCATAGCCTGTTGGAA
>DATAYF010000196.1:0-3415 GCA_036272735.1 Ktedonobacteraceae bacterium | reverse complement strand
TGTTCTGCCAATATTCAGGCATCTTTAGGATGATTCTCTCCATACATGGACCTCCTTCTCCCCGAAGTATACCCTACTTGAAGACCTGAAATCACTCATCACCAAATTCGCGGAAGAGTCCGGATGCTTTACAGATCCCGGCAGTGACGCTGACAGATAGCCTCTGACTTTTTGGCAAAAGTGAAATAGTTCACATCTCTTCATTGAAAAACTCTGCTATAATGAGCGTCATCTTATGCTAAAATTCCATTAGAGAGGGCCATATCTATGAGCGAGCGACAAAGTAATATTTCTCTCGGGCGGCGGCGAGTTGTCCTGGGCCTGACAGGACTGATAGGAGTAGTTGTGACAGGCTGCTCATCTAATAACACAAACAGCTTGCCATCCTCATTGCAAGAAACGACAGCAACAACATCAGTCCAAGGCACCACACCTGAGATGACATCAACCGCAGTGACAGCTCAAGGCACTACGTTGTATACTTACAAAGGCCATACAAGCCGTGTGAACGATCTTGCCTGGTCACCCGATAGCACATTTATCGTCTCCGAGGACTTCAACACATTATGTGTGTGGGATGCTACTACCGGCCAGAATAGCTTTGTCCATCAAACTCATGGTACTGATCGAGATGCCACACTGGCCTGGTCACCCGATGGGACACGTATCGCGATGTCTAATGGCCCTAGTGCAGGCACCAATCCCCTCCTCATACTCGATGCAAAGACCGGGGCAACTCTTGTGTCTTCCAAGGGCTTGACGAATTTCTTTTTCTTTCAGCTCGCGTGGTCCCCTGACAGTAGGCATGTCGCCGTCGCCGGTGATAGGGACGTAGAAATCTGCGATGCGAGCACTGGACAAAAACTTCTTACGTATCCAGCAAAACGACCCCAGACAGGCAACCAGTTTTCTTATGCCGTCGCCTGGTCACCTGACGGGAGCACGATTGCCTCTTCTGCAGCCAGTACTGGGCACGCTATCCAATTCTGGGATGCACAGAGCGGCCAACCTTTGCATTACTTCTTAGGCGGGAGGCCTGTTGTTTTAGCCTGGTCGCCCGACGGGAAGCGTATTGTTCTCCGCACGAACTCTGGTGTACAGATGTTGGACGTAAATACAGCTCACGTGGTCTTGTCTGTTCCAGGGAGCTCGCCTGAAACACCGCAAACCGGAGGTTACCTTCCAACTGATATCCATCCCCATACCGTAGCCTGGTCGCCTGATGGCAAATATATTGCTGTGGCAAACGGGCAGAAACAGGTGCAGGTCTGGAACGTTGGCAGCCAGAGTCCTGTCTACACCTACAGCGAGCATAGCGATGTTGTATTGGCAGTTGCTTGGTCCCCCGATGGTTCACGCATCGCATCCGCTAGCTACGACAAGACTGTGCGTGTTTGGCAAGCGTTGTAGACAGGGGGATACGAGTCTGTATCCTTTTTGCCAAAGCAGCAGAACATCTTATGAGGGAAAATTGTACTACGAGTGCAGAAGGTCATTGTAATGGTTCATCTTTTCCGATAGCATACCCGGAGATATTCGTACGGCAAAAGAGGCCCCGTACGTCCTTTCTTTTGCCCTTGTCCAGGAGCACATGTATGCCAAAGGCCCAGCGAGAACGAAGAGAACGAACCGAGAACTATCATAGGAAAAGAAACAAATTGGTCTGACGCAACAAAAATAAATACAAGGACGACAAAAATAATAAGACAAAACACCGGCAGCTTACTATAAAGCGACAATTCAAGCCAAATCATAGCAAGCAGGATACAAGCACAGCAGAGTAACACAATAAATGCTGCAACTATGCTGAACTATAAAAACGACCTGAACTTACGCTTTTTAAGCAGAAATATTCAGGTCGTTTTATTGTACCGATAGGCTTGTGAAGCAGATGGACATTCTAGAAATATAGGAAATTCCACCGCCATCACATATGCTTTACAGACTATCACAACTGTATGAAACGGCTTCTAGAGAGGATTTTTAGCGGAGTCTAATTAGGAAACCGACGCTCTATCCACTGAGCTACAGCCCCAGGCGTTTTCATGATAGCATACTCGTCAATCTCCTTCATCCTTCTCCAACCCCTCGCTACAGGCTACATCATAGCGCTTCCCCCTAGCCTCCTCACCATCTTCCCCGACAACAACATAGGCAACATCATATCCCTAACGATACATAAACGCTCGCTATATTCTCGCAACCTACAAAACTCCTCTGGTCTGGTAATGGATTGTTCCAGGGGCACACTCAGGGCCACCAAATAATGCAGGGCTTTGATGATGTGCAAAATGGTGCGCTGCTCCTCTGGTGGTGGGATGGCAATTTCGAATTCACACAGGTCCCCCTGGTGCAATTCGGGATAGGTGGTGCCATTGGCTACGAGGTCGAGGTAGGGCTTATTGACGCGTAACCAGTAGGCCAGGTACAGAGAATCAAGCAGCTTACCACAGCGAAAGTTGAGAAAGCCCTGGTTGGTCGCCATCGGCACGACGTTGATGACCACGTGGCCGATGGGGGCACGTTTGGTGAGCATGACAGTGCCGGGCGGCAGGACTTGCGCAGAACAACTCTTGAGCCCCTTCGGCGTGATGCTTCGCGCGGTGTGCGTCATGTAGAGCCGATCCCCAAGCCCTGTTACCTCTTTGGGCGTGAGCCACGGAATCGCCCCATCCCAGTTCGCCGGGTCGCTGGTACTCGGGGTGCCTCCACAATCGACGTGCGTGATTACTTCACTCTCGACCGCAGGCGCTAAGCTCGCACGCAACCAGTGCGTGGGTGCCTGTAAGTATGCTCTAGCCATGCAACGCATCCCGCACGGTCGCTAACGCCTCGTTGGCAGCCCCAGCCACGCGCTCTAGCCATAGCTCCGCGCCTGCCAGTTCGGTGTGGACACGCTCAATATCCATACTCGGCAGGCTGCTATTTGCAAAGCCGACGTAACGTCCAGGCACCAGCGCCCAGTTGTGCGCTGCGATTTCCGCGAGCATGGCAGACGCACAAAAGCCCGGCACATCGACGTATACCTGCTCACGTGCGCGCCACGCGTGATACGCTCCGGCAATCGCGCTAATATCCTCGTCTGTCAGCACGCGATGTACACGATCACGCATGATGCCCAGATGTTGAGCATGAATGAATAAGGTTTGCCCACAACGCCCTCTAAAGCGTGGATCGCGCTTATCACGCGCCAGCAGCCAGAGAGAGGCCGCAACCTGCGTATTGGCGAAAAGCTGCGTGGGCAACGCCACGATGCAATCCACCAGGTCCGCTTCGAGCAGCGCCCGGCGTAGCGCGACATCATTGCCACCAGACAGCGAGCCATTCGTTAGCACAATACAGGCCAGGCCGGTCGGGGCAAGGTGGGCAATGCAATGTTGCAACCAGGCCGTGTTCGCGTTGTCGTTGGATGGTA
>DATAYF010000195.1:0-16406 GCA_036272735.1 Ktedonobacteraceae bacterium | reverse complement strand
GAGCGCACCTCTCGTCCAGGTGTTGGCTTCACAGATGCGACGGATTTCTTGTTCGAGAAACGGAGCAAGCGAGCCCCCGAGAATCTTCTTCCGATAGTGCGGGCACCAGACAAAATGGGAAGCAAGCTTGTCGGTGACATGGTTGGTGTGCTGTACATCCATACACAACAGTATACTATGTGTTCTAGGTTTCTGGAAGGGTCACATCGGGCCGCCTTCCCCCTCCTTGAAAGATAGGGGTATCCAGCGGCCCGATCATGAAACCGGCAATCGGTCCCTGGTATTCCTTCGTTTACTGTATTGTTGGTCATTTACTGAATTACTAGTCATTAACTACATTGATGGTCATCTAACGTGCCGCCGGCACATATATGACCACCAATATATGCCATCTCCGCGCTCACGAAAGCAACGCTTCGATATCAGCCGCGAATGGTAGTGCAGCAATGGCACCGTGCCGCGAGGCCGCAATCGCACCGGCAGCGCTCGCTCGACGCAAAGCATTCGGCAGCGTAACGCCAGCGGCCAGCGAAGCCGCCAACGCACCACAAAACGAATCCCCGGCGGCCGTGGCATCGACAGCATGTACAGGGAATGCTGGTGACATCTGGTAATGCGCTCCGCCATCACCATTAGCCCGCTCGGCCCACAAACTCCCTTGCGCACCTAACGTAACGATGACGTGCTGCGGGCCACGGGCTAGCAGCGACTCAGCAGCGGACCGTGCAGCCTCAACAGAGGTTACCGCTATGTTGGAGAGCGCGGCGGCCTCGACCTCGTTCACAATCAAAATATCGGTCAGCGTAAAGATCTTGTCTTCAAGCGGTTCGCGGGGAATAGGAGCAGCATTGAGAATGGTCATCATGCCCATTGATCGCGCCTGCTCAAGCCCTGTCATAAAAGATATACGGCTGGTCTCGCATTGCGTCAGGAAGACCGAGGGTGTCTGCGACGACTGCTGTTTCTGCCGCGTCGCGTGCAGCGCGTCCACCACCGTTTCAGCAGGAACCGCCATATTGGCCCGAGGATTCGCCACAATAGCATTCTGCCCACTATCACTGGCAATGACGATTACCGAGGCCCCGGTGCCGGTGTTGGCATCGCGCTCCACATAGCTACTATCGATGCCCTCTTGCGTGAGCGCTGTGAAAAAGCCATCACCAAAGGCATCGCTGCCCACGCGACCAATCAGCGTGACCTCGGCCCCTAAACGCGAAGCGGCGATGGCCTGATTAATACCCTTCCCTCCAAGGAAGATGTTGAAATCGTCACCAATGAGCGATTCGCCAGCATGCGGCATGCGTGGTGCACGAGCAACAAGGTCGGTAATCAGACTACCGAGAACAACAACAATACCCATCTATACACCTGTATTCTTTCTAACATGAGCCATCCCGAATTTCATAGAAGCAAAAACGGTATGTGCTGAAGGGACCGATTTAGCGTGTCCGTCTCGCCCTGCCGGCCAACGTGCACTGCAGCCGCACTGTTGCAAGCGTTGGGGCGGTTGGTCGCTAGGGCATGGCGGACACGCTAAATCGGTCCCTACAGGCTTATATTTCGGACAGTATTACGCGTGCTGTGCTAGCGGAATGGAGCCCACCGCCATTTCTAGTTCGGCTTTGGCACGCGCAACCTTACTCCGGCGACTCTTCGGCGTACTATTGCGCTGGAGGCGCGTGGGAAGGTATGGCTCCATCGCGTGCAGCGCATTCATGTACACTTGCTGCTGCTCGTGGATCACACCATTGGGGCCCAGGTCCCACCACTCGCGCGGCGTGAAGTACGCAGAAACCTCGGCCTCCGGTCCACTGCGACCAAACCATTGAATCAAGTGCAGATTGTCGGACTGCGACAGCCAGTACGCGAGATCAATCAGTTCGGGATTCTCGGTTAACTTTGCCATCCCATAGACATGACCCATCAGGTGCAAGATATTCTGCTGCGCGCTATTGCCCAGGAAGAACTCCATGCCGCCGCTGCCAGCCCAGGTGGTCGGATGTATTGGCAAAGGCAAATTATAAGCCTGTTTCTGGTGACGGTCAATGATCTCGCTGGCGGTGTAAGAGGTTACATTACGCTTCGCCAGTTCGCCCGGCAAGGCGTGCATAAACTCGAAAATGCCGCTGTCCCGACGATGATGTTCACCAAACGTCTCGAAATCCCAACCCAGCATGAGCAGGTCGCCCCAGGTATGGGCAATCCAGTCGGCATAGGTATCGGCGAAGAGGGGATAGCCGCCCCAGGTGCGATTGGAAAAACGATAGCCGACATCATCACTCAGTTCTAAATGGCGGGTTAGCAGGTATGGGCTGGCCTCATTACTGCCCTTGCGCCTGGCACGCGGTTTGGGCAACGGCTGCGCAAATGGCTCATCGTCACCGTAGCGATACAGGTGCGTGCTCTCGCGCCAGCCCATCACCCAGGGACGACCATCTAGTAACGCACCCTTGAAGCCAGCCATATCCAGGGCGTTATAGAGCGTGGCCGACATGCACATTTCGGTCGTGTCGGTCACGACTGGATGCTTGCCAAAGGTATATTCCAGTTCGTCGGCCATCTCTTGCACACGCGTGACGAAAGCAGGTAGATCAAGCAGAAACAAGAAGCTATGGTACGGCTCAACGCCGATCAGCTCCACATTTTCCTGTGCCACCAATTTCTGAAAAAGTTCCAGCAGATCAGGATCCCAGGCGGCAGCTTGCCGCACGAACGAGAGCGACAGGCCGATAGAAAGATGCAGCCCCTGACGCACCAGTTCCAGGAACATACGCGTCGCTGGATAATAACTATATTGTGCTACTTTGCGGAAGTAGCGTTCATTCATCTGCTCATCGAACAGACAATGGGTAATATCCTCAATCGAGGCTCCCCGTGGTATCGGCTGCGCCGGAAGTTTGAGGCGGCGAGGCTGATGCACCACAGTATAAATGGCTAAGTCTGTAACCATGCTAACAACCCCACCTTTTACACAATACTAGTGTTTTCCACACCTATAGTTTCACCGGTTACAGCCGCTTCGCCTATAGAGCCATTACTCCTTGAGCGGGAAGCAATCGGCAATGTAATATTCTGCTTGCGTGCCAGGAATTCAAGCTTCCCAACAAGGTTCTCAATCGCATGATCCCATAGAAACTGCTGCGCCGCGTATTGACCAGCCGCGCGCATGCGTGCCTGCTCTTCGGGATGACGTTGAAGGTAGAGTAAGTAGCCCACAATCTCATCGGGGTCATCGGTCTCGGTGACAATGGCATTTTCAAACGAGACGGCATAATCTTCGCCGGTCGAACCGGTCACAGCCACACCACGGGCCGCCATCACCTCTAGGGCCACCAGACCAAAGGGTTCATGACCACTGTTCGCCAACGTGGCATCGGCGGCAGCGTAGGTTGTGCGCACGAACTCTTCGGGCAAGAAGAAGCGCAAATTATAAATGTCGGCTGGTCCTGCCTGCTCGATAGCATCCATGCACTGGTTCAGGTCGGGACGCTGGGCTTCAACGTCGCGAATAGAAAGCCCCAGGTGGTAGGCACGCCCAAAGACTTCGCCTCCGTGCGGCTCAATACCTCCACGCACAAACAATGTCACGGGATGACCGCTCTGCTTGAGGCGTGCCACGGCCTCGATAGCCATCAACCAGCGCTTATCGGGATCGAAACGGCCGATTTTAAAGAGGAATAAGCGACGTGGATCGCCTTGCCGCGCAATGCCGCGCAGGCGCTCGACAGCATCGGAATTGACTGGATTGAGGTGACGAGCGGGAATGCCATTGGGGATAACTAGCGGATTGACGCCCAGGTTCCACATCTTATGCTTCATGTATTTACTGACGGTGCACAGCGTGGTTACATAATTGAGTCGACTCCAGTTGATG
The DNA here is from genome assembly GCA_036272735.1 of Ktedonobacteraceae bacterium. GTDB lineage: Bacteria > Chloroflexota > Ktedonobacteria > Ktedonobacterales > Ktedonobacteraceae > DATAYF01. The sequence goes on along the minus strand of DATAYF010000195.1, from coordinate 12,532 downwards.
CGATTGAGCGACATCAGACTATTGAGGTTCCATAGCAGCAAGGCACGGTCGCGCACACCAAACCAATACAACAGGTCGGAGGTACGACACATTACCTCGGCGGTATGCCAATCCTCGCCCATGATCACCACCGTTTTGTTTTCACTGACGGCAGGGCGCACGATATCGTTATAAATATGGTGCGGCACACTCTCGTTATAATCGTAGAGCTTCTGCTCTTCTCCATCGTACACGCCATTGGGGTAGTATTTACTCACCCACTGTGACCAGCGCTTCAAAATCAGGCGACCATCGACACGTAGTTCGGTCGAGGGCTTGTTGGGATCGCCAATGTAAATCAAGTGTGTGGTGTACCCTTGCGTTGCTAACGCTTCACTCAACTCGGTCACGCGAGTTCCCAGGCCGCCAGCCGTCGAGTAGACGTCGGGTCCCTCAAAGCAAAGCAAGACAAACAGTGTATTTTCGGGCGATATTGCTCCGTCTAAATTCATCATATCCAAGTAGTCCTCTTATGCCTTTGATGTTGGCTATAAAGTGGAAGAGAAATACTCTCCTCAACGCCAAGCTCCATTAAAATAAAGATACACGCGGTAGGAAAACACTTTACCGTGTACATGCCAGGCACATGGCGCACTGTGCTTAGCCACAACATTGTGGAGCCTACACATCCCTGAATCTCTGTGCTGCGATGCTGTTCTGTACGGCTTATTTATCTGCCTGCTTCAATGCGACAAACAGAACGTGCTTCCTGCAATACTACGAGGCAGATGGTTCAGTACAAACAGGTGTTATTGGTAGTATAACATATACTACCTTACCGAATAACTGAGCGCCAGCTAGACGCGTATCGCCGCTGGTATTCGGAATAGAACATAATCACCAGGGGTTCCCGATTCACGCACCACCAACAATAGCTCAGCTTTTTCCTCTTGATCAAGACTCCGCCAGAAGGCATGTGCAACAAAAAAGTCTGGTGCTACGCGTGTGAGTAGCACCAGACTTTTTTGTTGCTGTATACGCCTACCTTCCTAAATTGATACTCTTGGATACAGCAGTCGGATCTACCGTTGGAATCAGCGGCGGAGTCGACGTCGGTGTTGGCGTTGGTTTCGGCGTCGGCGTTGGTTTCGGCGTCGGTGATGGAGCAGCCGATGGCACTGGCGGCGGAGTGGTTGCCGGTGGAGGCGTAGTCGTCGTCCCAGTGCCAAAGTTCACGACGTAGAGCGTGACCACCTTATTGGTATTCTTAAAAATGTACCCCGCAGACGGATCAGTACGCGTGATCATGTTGGGTTGAGCATTAGGATCAACAGGATCGGCGGGGTCTGATACAGGCGTATATTTTAGCCCCAATTTCGTAAGTGTCGCCTCGGCCTGACTGAGCGTCGTATTATTCGTGAGATCAGGCATCTTAATAGCCGTCGTTACCTTGATACTACTGCCCTGAGCGGCTTTCGTCGGGGGCTGTGGATTTTGCGAGATCACAGTACTGGCGTCGTTCTGCGAACCAGTCACCACCAGTGTAAAGCCATCCTGTATCGCCAGTGCCTTGGCATCGTGGTACGTCTTACCAGTTAATGGAGGAACTGCCACCTGTTGTTGAACCACTGCTGTTGGGGTGCTGCTCCCCTTCAAGAAGGGCAGTTTGATCGCGCCCAGTTCAAACGCAAGGTACGTGCTAAAACCAAGCAATAAAATCGCGGCAATCACAATCAGAACTGTCACGATACTATCGAAATGCGACTTTTGCTGCTCAGGTACCACACCGGGGCGCGCCACAAACCCTCCGCGAAACGGTTGCGTAGAACCAGAGCCGTTCTGGAAGGGCGCCTGCGTCTCCATCTCAGCCAGCGCACCGGCCTCGTCGTCCGCGAGTGGAGCAAAGGGCTGGTCCGCACGCATAGTCGTCCCCGCGTCATCAACAGGGCCATCCTGCGGATAGGCTGCGGCCCCCCATTGATTATTGGCAGCAGCGTTCGTGGCCAGGCCAGCCATGTTGGGGGAGGGACGTTGCGGTATACGATTTTGGACACCGCTAATGGGGGGCGTCAACACACCGCCGGGCGTCACATTACGCGGCAGGGTTGCCATGCCGATTTCTTGGTCGCCCAACGCTTCCAGTTCACGCGCCAGCACACTACCGTCACGGTAGCGCATTTCAGGAATTTTTTCCAGGCAACGCAGGATGATCTCTTCGAGCGCTGGAGGAATATTCGAATTAAACTGGCTCGGCGGTGCAGGTGGGTCCTGAATATGCTGCATTGCCACAGCAACCGGAGTGTCACCATCAAAAGGGGTACGCCCCGTAAGCATCTCGTACATCACGATACCTAGAGCGTACACATCAGCAGCCGGGCTTACAATCTCGCCTTGCGCCTGCTCAGGAGCATAATATTGTACGGTACCCAGAGTCATGCCGGTGGTTGTCAAACGTTCGTCGTTGATGTCCTTATACACACTGGCAATACCAAAGTCGGTCAACTTGATCGAACCGTCGCGGCCTACCAGCACGTTTTGCGGTTTCACATCGCGGTGCACGATGCCACGCCGGTGCGCAGCACCCAGACCAAGCGCGACATCATGGGCAATAATGATCGCGCGTTCTATCGAAAGAATGCCACGCGAACGCAAATAACGGCGCAGGTCGGTACCGTCGATAAGCTCCATGACAATAAAATAGTTGCCATCGCTCTGACCATAGTCGTAGACCTGCACGATATTGGGATGCTGCAACGCGGATGCAGCCTTCGCCTCTCGTTGGAAGCGCGTGACAAATTTTGGGTCGGTGCTATAGACCTCGCGCAGCACTTTAATCGCCACGGAACGGTCCATACGCATATCATTCCCACGATAGATCGTCGCCATGCCGCCGCGACCTATGGGGTCTTGTAACTGGTATCGCTCACCCAAAACTTCGATTTGCATAGCTCTCCGCACACTACAGTAAAGATAGTAGCTCCTGTTTGCGCCACTATTGTAACCTATTCTACGGCGGAAGGGAACAACCCGCAATAAAAGTAGGAGTTTCGTGAAGGGTCCCGACGCTAAAGCCGAGCGCTTCTCAACTAGCCTGAGCTAACTGATGGGAGCTACCCACCCGATACTGTTTATATTTACACTTGAGTTGCACGCAAGCCGAGCACGCGTTCATCACCCACGCGCCGCGTGATGCGTAACGCATCCATATGTTCAAGCAGCGGTAAAATATACTTACGCGTAGTCCCCAACACGTCGCGTGCCTCGGAGACAGTAATCCTCCCATGCTGTTGTAGATACGTTACCAGGGCCATTAACGCTTCATCGTATGTTTCACGCAAAAAAAGAATACTATCCCCTAGCTTGATGAGTTGTCCCTGTTCAATCAGAGCTGTAAGGATTTCAGCCCCAACCAGGGCTTCAACTTCAGAGCGGTCAGGAGGGGTAGAAGGGCTGGACTGAAAGAGCCGCAGTACCCGTTCAACCTGCTGTTGCTGTTGAGACGTGAACTGTGGCGCAAAACCTGGTAAACGAATAAGGCTGCCGCTACTCGAAGAGCCCTGGCGTGCATCCGCCTCAGCAACGGCCTCCAGGTGTCCCTCGTCACGTAGAGCCGCGAAGACATCCGTGGCTAACCTGGGCGCGAGATGCAGGCGAGTCCGCCACTCCTCCTTAGAAAGTCCTGCACGCAGAGGATAACGCTGGTGATGTTCACGTACTAAACGAACGGCCTCGTTCACCAATGTCTCCCAAATGTGCTGCGCGAACCAAAACGAGCCAACCTTACGCACCCTTCCTTCAGATAACAACGTTTTAAGCGTCTCTTGCGTCACATCTTCAGCCAAATTACTTTGCTTCACAACCTCACCAGACTCAAAGCCTACAAATGCATGCTCCGGCTTCGCAGCACGTACGGACTGCGTACGGCCAAGCACCGCCAACACAAGCTCTTCAGGCGAGCCGTGCGCAAACTGTTCGAGTGCTTCGATGAGCGCAGGCTGAAAACGACGATGATAACGCGGCTGTACGTCAGCAACCTCACCCCCACCGATCGTAGTGCTTGGCGATGGCACACGCAAAATGAAGCGATCACGACGCGCTACCAGCGCTGGCTTACTCAAACGGAGCTGCACCCACGCGCTCTCCCCTGGTTGCAACACCTCTGTATCGAGCAGACGCACCTTCGCCGCCACTTCCTGCGCACCCGAAAAAAAATCCACCAGCATGTTATGCGTCAACGGGCGCTCTGCGTCCTCTAGTAACTGCAATCGGACATCCAGCAGTTGCGTGGGATGGAGTTGACCAGGGAGCCCGACGACGTTGCCACGTGACAAATCGGCACGCGCCACGTTCGCCAGGTTGATCGCAACACGACTACCTGGCACGGCCTTTTCTATCGTCTGCTTATGCGTTTGTAAGCCACGCACCCGTGTTTTCAGGCCCTGTGGCAACACTTCTACCTCCTGACCTACAGCAAATGCGCCATCGACCAGGGTACCAGTGACAACGGTACCAAAGCCGGTCAACGTAAAAACACGATCAATAGGTAAACGCGGCCGCGCGATGTTTTGGCGCGCCACTTCTTGCGCAAGCACGCGGTCTAATGCAGCTAAAAGGTCGGGAATACCCTGTCCGGTCACAGAAGAGACGGGAATAATGGCAGCATCAGCCAGCGTGGTCGGTTGCAGGTACGCGGCAACCTCTTCGCGCACGAGATCCAACCACTCCTCGTCAACCAGGTCCACCTTCGTCAGTGCAACAACGCCTCTAGAGACGCGCAGGAGGTCGAGAATCGCCAGGTGCTCACGCGTTTGCGGCATAATGCCTTCATCAGCGGCAATCACCAGTAGAGCCGCGTCAACACCACCAACACCCGCGAGCATATTTTTAATAAAGCTCTCGTGACCTGGTACATCGACGATGCTGACTTCTTGCCCGCTGGGCAAAGTAAGCCAGGCAAAACCAAGATCAATGGTCATACCACGAGTCTTCTCTTCGGCCAGGCGGTCGGGATCGATGCCGGTCATGGCCTGTACCAGCGCGGATTTGCCATGATCCACGTGCCCTGCTGTCCCAACACAACTCATAATAAATTATCTCGCTCAACATAGGGAATGTATGCAGACGGAACATCACTTACGCCGTTAGTATTATAACACCGCTGAGCATGTGAACCAAAAGACGACCCCTAACGAAGACGACCCCCGCAAGGGAGGTCGTCTTCGTTAGGGGTCGATGAGTAATTTAGTAACCTGGAGCTTTATAACTACCACCACCGTTCCCAGATGACCCGCTACCAGATGCCAGACTCGTTGGCACAACAAACCAGATGCCCTGGATTCCCTGACCATTGATCTGGCCCGGAGCAGTATCACTGGCGTAGGTATACAGCAGGTGCCCATTGTATGCAACCTGACTACCATTAGCATTGGTATTCACACTGAATTTTCCTGGTAACGAAGGAGCGCTTGTTGGCGTGCCTGCACCCGTGGAGAGAAGCGGAGGCCACACTTGAGCACAGGCCCCATTGCACACAGATGATGCCGTATCAGAAGTACGATAATATAAGGTTAAACCTTTAGAATTCGTAAGAATGGTCTCCGACTTCCCATTGATCGTGGCTTTTGCCGTTTGAATGGTAGCCGTGGAACTGCTCGACTTCGTGCTTGCGGGCGTGGAAGTACTAGAATTCGTGCTTGCAGTAGTATTGCCCGTACTCGTATAGGAGGAGGAGGAACCTGTAGAGCTACCGCAAGCGGCGGCCACCAGTGCAACCAGAAGCATCGACGCGATGAGCAACATGCGTTTCTTCAGGAATAACATACGTTTGTATCTGCCTTTCTTCATGAACAATTGCTGAATACGTTATCCTATCTACCTGAAACTGTTGGTTAGCTTCGGTTCCAGCTCGTTAAGACGAGTTAAAGCATGACAGCAGGATAACCGGTCGTTATTATTGCAACTTCCACTTGCTTATACGCGGGCGGGTTACACCTCTTTACCTCTCTCTCATTTCGTTACTTACCCGCTCTTCTTGGGGACTTTGACGTAGACCTTACCATCCTCCACCTTCGTTTCAATACGCGGCAATGCTGTCACGTAGCGAATTGGGGAATGCGGATCGATCTGGCCATACTCGGAGAACAGACCTCCATGACAGGGACAGTGATACTTACGATCACTATCTTGCCACTGCACAATACAACCCATATGGGTACAGGCCGCAGATATCGCGATAATCTTCCCTTGCTCAGAATTGCCCGCAGTATCATGATCGTTATTCTGAATAACATACCCCACAAGAGCATCTGTCGTAAAACGGACAGCGCGATTTCCAAGGTTGGCCACAGTCGTGACGAAATGCCAATCTGTGGCGATAGTGGGTGGAACAATCGACGTGTCCCATGTGTCTGTGCTCGGTTGCACCTCCGACGTAGGCTGCTGGTTCGCTCGCTCTACTTCAGCGCCGATACCTGTACCTACGACCAGCGAAGCAGCAACGGTCGCCCCACCAGCAAGCAAAGCGCGCCTCGATAGTTGCGGCTTTTTTTGCGCTCCCTTACGTCTTCGTAAAAAGGGCAAAACATGGCGTTTACCTGGTGCATTGTGTTGTAGCTCTTGCTCAAGCTGGGCCTGCAACTCCCCGGCAAATTCGGGACGAGGCTCAACTGCGTCGGGCGAAGCTGAGCGAAAGAGCGCAGCCATACGATAAATGTCTGCCTTCTCAGGCGTCAAATCTGCTGGTGGATGCGCCACGTGCCCCGCCTGAAGCTCATTCAGGTAATGTTCTAGCTCCAGATAGTCTTCGAATCGTTTTTTATCTTCCCCTGACATGGTTTGTGTCTCCAGACCATACTCGCTAGTGTTTTCGCCAGATACGATCATTCAGATAGATGTTCCTGTGACCTTCTGATCGAGATCAGCAGCACGTTTTAGCGCGCGGAACTGCAATACTTTGACGTTTGCCTCGCTTAGCCCCATCTTTGAAGCCGTATCTCGTATCGAGAGGTTCAACAGAAAACGGCAGGTCAACACCTCCCGATAATGTTCAGGCAGTACAGAAAGGATGCGCTGAACGTGATCCATTGGCCTGCTGCTGATTTCAACAAGCTTTTCATCTACCGGACCTTCCCAGCCAGCTTCCAACAACACGTCCAGTGAGCTTGCCGATGTACGATAATGGGCTCGCCAGTAGTCAGCAATGGTTGTACGCGCAACCTGGAACAGCCATTTTTGTGTACGTTGCGAACCCCGTGTGAAATCAACTTCTCGCACTGCTTTGATAAATATTTGTGACGTTACATCTTCAGCCTCTTCCCGGTTCCCAACCTTGCTATAAACATAGCGATAGATCGGACCGAGATTTTCATGATAGAACGCCTGAAAATTCTGTCTGTCTACACGAGATTGTTCTGCTGTAACAGATAGCATGCTTGCGGAATTCGGATCAACCGTCTCACCGGTATCCTGATTACCGTGCTGTATACTCACAATAGATTTCTCCACTCGGACTGGTTCGATCGATACCTCTACCCTCCTAGAGGTCCTGGCAATAATAACTACGCACCCAGGTTACATTGTGCTTAAACAAACGACGATTCGACTCTCGACACTCAATGAGCGAAGCGATATAATATAGCGCACATCACCTTAATTTTAACACGCCGCCAGGATAGCCATGAACGAAAAAATTCAATCGGTACTGAACTCATTGCCACATCAGCCCGGCATTTATCTGATGAAGGATGCCGAAGGTACTATCCTCTACGTTGGGAAAGCCATCTCTCTGTATAATCGTGTGCGTTCCTATTTTAAAGAGTCGACCGACCTCAGTCCCAAAAATCGCAGTATGGTCGCGCAAATAGCCGATATCGAATTCCTGGTCGTGCGCAACGAGGTGGAAGCGCTGGTACTGGAGAGCAATTATATCAAGCAGTATCGGCCGAAATACAACGTATTAATGCGTGATGACAAAAGCTATCCGTACATCAAAGTTGCGATTACCGAGGATTTTCCCCGCGTCTACCGTGTACGCAACTACCAGCACGATGGCAATCGCTACTTTGGCCCCTACACCAATTCGGGGGCTGTTGATGCCACGCTCGATCTGCTCAACAAGCTCTTCGCCTTTCGCACCTGCCGCTATGATGCCAGCAATTGGGCCCCGCCGCGCACAGGTGCAGCGCCAGAGGGCTGGAAACCCAAACTTTTGGCGCGCCCCTGCACCCAGTACTTTATTCATCGCTGCGTCGCTCCCTGCGTCGCCAACACCTCACGCGAAGCATACGACCAGATCATTCAACAGGTGATCCTCTTTCTCGAAGGCAAGCATGACGAGGTGCTCAAAGAGCTCTACGCCAAAATGGAGCAGGCGGCTACAGACCTCAATTTTGAAGAGGCGGCCCACTTGCGTGATCGTATCAAGGCGGTTGAGCGCGTCTTAGAAAAGCAGCGCATCATCAGCACCGAAGGCCAGGAAGATCAGGACGTCGTCGCCCTGGCAAGCGAGGATGATGAGACCTGCGCCCAGGTCTTTTTCTTCCGCAGCGGCAAATTGGTCGGACGCGAGTTCTTCATCTTGCAGGGCACACGCGATAGTAGCGGTGGCGAGATCATGAGTTCTTTCCTGCAACAATTTTACGAAACCTCGCCCCACATTCCGGCCGAAGTCATTGCCGAATATGAGCCAGAGGACCGCGATATCTTGCAAAACTGGCTCAAAGAGAAACGGAAAGAACGCACAACGGGCGGGAGTACGCAAGTCACGATTACCGTTCCTAAACGCGGCGCGAAGGTACAGCAAGTAGAGATGGTCAAGCGCAATGCACGCGAAGTCTTGGAGCAGCAACGTATCAAATGGCTGACCGATAGTCAGAAGACGCAAATGGCCCTGGAAGAATTGCAGCAAACCCTCAATCTCGTGGCCCCCCCGCAACGCATCGAGTGCTACGACATTTCCAACACCCAGGGCACCAACTCGGTAGGAGCGATGGTCGTCTTCGAGGCTGGCCGCCCCAAAAATAGCGAATATCGCCGCTTCAAGATCAAGACCGTTGAAGGAGCCAACGATTTCGCCAGCCATCAAGAAGTACTACGACGCCGTTTTCGCAAAGCAGCAAGCCTGCAAGAAACCACGCTCGATGAAGAAGCCACGGCAGCCATCGAGAAAGTCAGCTCACCACCAGAAGTGGAAGAAGATGAGCCGACCGGGCCAAACGGGCAGGAAAACGCACCGGAGAGCGCCCCAATGCAGCACGAGTGGGCACTACCCGATCTTGTCATCATCGATGGTGGCAAAGGCCAGTTGAACGCAGCGATGGAGATCATGAACGAACTGCAATTGGAGATACCTACCATCGGCGTCGCCAAAGAAGAGGGTTCGCATACGAAAATGGCAACGGCAGAAGAGATCTACGTCCCAGGTTCACCCGACCCGATTATCCTCCCGCGCAATTCGCAAGGGCTGTACCTCTTGCAGCGTATTCGCGACGAAGCGCATCGCTTCAGCATCACCTACCATCGCAAGCTCCGCAGCAACCGCACATTCAAATCGGTGCTGGACGAGATCCCCGGCATTGGACCGAAACGCAAGAAAGCATTATTGCGCCACTACGGCTCTGTACGTGCCATCAGCGCAGCTAGCATCGAAGAATTAACCGAACTCGACGGCATGACCCATGACGCCGCAGAAAAGGTAAAAGAATACATCGGGCGCATGGAATAAAAGCAACTTCATCCGTGTTCTAAGATATAGACAGCTAGCAGTATGCCGGAGTGCAGAAGGTGCAACTTTCTGCCGGAGCACGAGGTGTCCTCATATCCTCCCACTTCCCAAAGCAGGAGTGCAGAGGATGCAACCCTTTGCCAGAGTATGAGGTGTCCTCATGTCCTCCCACTCCCCGCCGAAGGCGGCTAATAAAATTGACAATCCTTGAGTTTCCAGTTACTATTACTGGTAAAGACTACAGAACTTTCTTCTTTCTGTATACAGACCTATGCAACACCAGGACACGCGACGTTACCTCCTAGCGTCAAAGGTGCCCGATGCGCTAATTTTAAGAGGTGATTGAGTAAATGCCAACGTATGAATATCTCTGCACGACCTGTCAACATCGTTTCGAAACCTGGCAGAAAATGACGGACGATCCCCTGACCGAATGCCCCGAATGTGGCGCGCATATTCGTCGCGTGTTGTTCCCGGCTGGTATAGTATTCAAGGGATCGGGTTTTTATAAAACGGATCACGGCAATGGTGCTATGCCAGCCAGCAACGGCCACAGCAATGGCGAAAATGGCAGCGAAAGCAAAGCGAGTGAGAGCAAGTCGTCCGCTGAAAACGGTGCCAATGGTTCCAGCAAATCGACCAGCAGCGAGAGCAGCAAGAGCGACAGTAGCACACCAGCAGGCACCAAATAAACTAGATAGAGCATATATTGCCGAGGTATATTATGCATGAGTCGGCATTAGCAAGCATCCAGAGGCAGCAGATCGAGGTAGCGATTGGAGAACTTTTACTCACCTCTGACCACTATATGCGTATGAGCGTTACCGAACACATCCGTCACCTGATCGCGCACGCCGACCACACTCTGGATATCGAGCAATTTAGCGAGGCCGCACGCGAAGAGCTAGAGGAGCTAAACCTCCTTCCTCCTAGCAATCCTATCTAAAAACGTGCAGGACGAAAAAAGAGCAGATTCAAAACTGCTCTTTTTTCGTGCCAAGAAAACAACCAGACTGTGAAAAGAGAACAAAAAAGATGAAAAGAGTTCGCCAGAAACGGCCTTCCGGCATTACCACGCTGGCACTATTTGAATGTGCTGGTGCCATCAGTTTTCTTGGTTTACTGTTTTTAACCCCCATTGGCTCGCGTGATTTTATCGCCTTCGTGATCGGGGCGCTGCTTGGCTTTGTGGTCGCGTACGGCCTATGGACGCTGCAATTCTGGGCTTTCTGGTTAACGGCAGTCAACGAAGCGCTAGAGATTGTCTACGAACTCTTCTTGATCACGCAATACGCACATAGCATCGTGCATCTAGCTGGCTCCCTTTTCGGCATCTTCATGAGCGTCATTACCCTCGCATATATCTTTCTGGATCGCTCAGTCAAACCAGTCTTTCGCAGGGCCATCGTGTCTTAAGCTGTAAATTTGGAATGAAATGAGCGAGTTCGCAGGAAGCCAGAAACAGCCAGCAGAGCGCAAGGAGCTCTCTTCTGATGAGAAGCAAAAACCTTCCTATTTCCTATTGCACATTTTACCACCCATTTCATTACCAAAATCCGCCCATGAAATAAAAAGATGTACAAGCAAGCTATCCAATTGCTCCTTACAGGGCAGCCTTCTGTTTTTTAGGCATGGTTCACCACCCTGGCATACCTGGAGGTTGAGCATGATGAGAGGAACGAAAAACCAGGCAGGAAAGTTGTCCCAAATCAGATAGGTCGACCCTCTTTCTTGATGATGAACACTAGTGATGGTCATCACAGCAACGTCTCACATCTGAAAAAGGGAAGAAAGATATGACAACCAACATCCCGTCAGGCTCCCTGGCAAACATCATCACAAGTACTATTCCGACAGACGTGCCATTACAGGTGCAGATTGATAGGTTCGTGGCTCTGGGAGCCGAATATGTCCCAGAGGAAATGGCGAAGCAAGTGCATAACCACATCGAGCAACTTAGCACGTCTCGCGCCGCAGCATTTGCCCTGAAGGAAGATGAGCAGGCACCTGATTTCACGCTGCCCGATGCGCTGGGCCAATCGGTGACGCTCTCGCAGTTGCTTACGCAGGGGCCTGTCATCATCATTTTCTATCGCGGCGAATGGTGTCCGTACTGCAATCTGGAATTGCGTGCGTATCAGAAGGCGCTGCCGCAGTTTCAGGAACTGGGGGCGACGCTTGTCGCGATTTCTCCGCAGACACCAGACCACAGCCTCTCGACGAAGGGAAAGCACGAACTGGCCTTTGCGGTTCTCTCGGATATGGGCAATTGTGTGGCACGAGAGTATGGGCTTGCCTTCACGCTTGATGAGGCAGGACGAGCCTTGCATGCCCAGATTGGCGCGGACTTACCCGCGTACAACGGCGATGATTCGTGGGAACTGCCGGTGACAGGAACATTTCTCGTCGATCAATTCAGGGCGGTTCGCCTGGCTTCTGTCGATCCTAACTTTTTTCATCGCCTCGACCCATCGGTCGTGATTGCGCGCCTCAAGGAGCTAAAGGACTCCTAACCCTCTTTCCTGGTGATCACCACATGTGGTGGTCATGGTGAAACGGTCTCTCCTCATAGGAAAAAGCATCACCTGATTGTGGAGATAAAAGACAAAAAATATGAAAAAGGAAATAGAATGAAAATTATCATTTTTGGTGCGAATGGTGCGACAGGTAAAATCTTGACGAAACAAGCCCTGGACGCAGGACATACCGTGACGGCCGTTACTCGTCACCCGGAAGCCTTCCCACTCCGAGACGTCCGCTTGAACGTAATGGGTGGAGATGTGTTCGATCTCGCGTTGGTTGAACAAGCGGTTGCCGGACAGGATGCCGTCC
>DATAYF010000194.1:0-3142 GCA_036272735.1 Ktedonobacteraceae bacterium | reverse complement strand
ACTGACCCTTTTACTGCTCAGATACAATCCAGCCAGACCCCGAAAAACTGCTCACACATTTCGGGGCCTTTTCTTTCAACATGTTCCTTTGCTCCTAGAAAATCTTGCCATGTGGTTGTCTATCAGGTACCCTTGGAGTAGATAAATGTTCTATCAAATCGGCAAGGAGAGGCATCATGAAATTTCTTCTCACTTCTTGTGGCATGAGCAACGACAGCATTCGTAACACCCTGGTTGATCTGCTGTGCATTGCCTCACGAGAATCTTCCTCAGCTGTCTTTCAAACGTTCTTCTCTCCTGTTCTTCGTTGACCGTGCAACACGGTCTCAAGCGCGTTCGTGGTCTTTGACCGCACAGAACACAAGGGGTCCAATGCATGACAAGGGGACGAGCGTCATGAGGTACGGAGAGACGAAGCTGTCGCCCCAGGTCTCGGCATGCATGGGAATGGTCTCGACCTGGAGTCCGAGAAAAGAAAGAAGATGTGCCTCTTCCCCCAGGTGGAGTTTTTACACGCCAAGCATTTTTTGACTTGAGCATCTTTCCTCCCGTTCCCTCTCCATCTGACTTGATTCCCAACAGCGTTGCTGAAAGAACGACGCTGTATCACATCACTTCGATTTCTTGCTGGGTCTGCTTGTGGAACAACTGGTCATACCAGCGTAGATACTGTCTGACCGGAGCCATTCCCTCATACCCCAACAATTCCTGTAACCCCCGTGGGTTTCCTCCTGCCTGCAGGTACCGCAGGACAAAGCCGTGACGGAGGGACTGGGGACTGAAAGAGATCTCACTAATCCCAGCTCGTTTCCGGAACCGAGCAAACACCATGGTTACGCCATTCCTGGTGAGCGACTGCTTCTGCTTGGAACAGAACAGGGGATCTCCCCCAACCTTTCTTCTGGCCAGTTCGCTCTTTGTTGTCGGGTCCATCTGCCTCAGGTACACACGCAGGTGGCTCAGGCAAGTTGGCCCAAAGGTCAGCTGGCGTTCTCTCTCTCCTTTCCCCCTCACATGCAGCAGGCCCGTTTGGTGGTCGAGATCTGCCACACGTAACGCACAAAGCTCAGACACCGTGATTCCGGTGTCAAAGAGCACCCAAAGGAGCGCCTGATCACGCACGGCCAGGCGCTTTGCCCCAGGCGCTTTCGCCTGCTGGGAAAACCCTGCTCGCATGACCTGGTCAAAGCTGGCGGGCGAGACAACATGAGGGAGAGGAGCACCGGTCCGAGGGAATGCGCTCTCGCTCAGAGGGGAGCACGGGAGGGTTCCTCGCTCGACGAGCCAACTGCAAAACGCTCGCGCCGAGCGCGCATAGGTTTCAATTGTGCTCACCGAACGCACTGATCCTCTGGGCGTCGGCGTTTGCGCCAGGGATGTCAGCCAGTTCCTCATGATCGTTTCGGTGATCTGATGGACGACGAAGAGATGACACTCGGCTCGCAGATACTGGTGCAAATGAGAGAGCACCATCTGATGCCATTCGAGGGTTTTCGGACGATGCCCAGCCTTGCGATGAGCCTGGAGATATTTCTGGATCGCTCGTTCTATCGTCAGGCGCTGGCCTTTCTTTGGCGCGGAAGGATGATGGACAGATCTGGATGAGATGGTGGCAGGGCGCCGGACAACCTGACCTGATTCGCGCTGCGAGGAGGTCGGGACAGCCGGGATGGACCTTCTTGTCTTCCTGCCAGTGCGTGGCGACAGCACCTCCGTTTTCTGACACCGGTTGGATGAGCACGAGAGCGTGCGATCTGCCGAAAGCGTTTCTTCGCACACAGGAAGGGAAGAAGGGACCAGACCGTCCAGCGCTGACCTGGCAGGCTCCGGCTCTGCAAGAGAAAGCACGTTTTCCTGAAGCTCTTGTGGTGATCCTATTTTTTTATGCGTTTGGGGCGTATACGCCCGGATCTTGCGGACGCCCCGTTGAAGCGTACGCAGATGCGAGTGCTCATAGCGTCCAGGAAACCGGTGCTGGAGTTCCCGGAGAATGTCTCCGCCGCTCCGAGTGGGGTTCGCTTGCACCCAGGAGAGGATCTGCTCCCACTGCCCGGCGAAAGGATCTTTGCTGGTTCGTCTCCAATCCAGGACCTTCGCGCTTTCCTGCCCCTCATGAAGAAACGCACCTGCTTCACTCTCTTCCTCGAGAACAAGCTCTGCAGCGCATCCTGCGAGATCAAATGGGACCAGCGATGGGGTCGGTATCGGCTGGCTGATGCGGGATTTCCCGGCTTCACAGCGAAAGATTGCTTGCTGCAACTGTTCCACCTGTTGGAAGAGCCGAAGTGGGTCGAACGCTTTCCCGATCGTACGCAGTTCCTGCTGCCGGGAAGAGGTCAACACGCCGGAGAGCAGTACCCGTTGCAGCGGCGTTTTGGCCGCATCGTAGATCCGATGGACCTTTCTCCCCTCAATCTGTTTGGACATCAGCTTCATCGACGGTTGAAAACCGTTGACGTACCAATGTAAGGCGCGATATAATTCGTCCAGTTGCCGATAGGCATGTTCTCCGATCAAGCGACCATGGCCAACCACCTGACGCACCACAACCCCATTTTTCTGCTCCACGAAGCACTGGTCCTGTTTCTCATAGGGGCGCCCTCGCGTGAAGGTGATCTGCTCACGCACACAATACGCGGCAACCTCTTCGTTGATGAACTCTGCACCATTGTCGGTATCCAGTCCCAGGATGGGAAACGGAAAGCGCCTCTGGGCGCGCTGGAGAGCAGCCAGGACGGCTTCTCGCCCACGATTGAGCAGAGGCAAACATTCCGTCCACCCGGTGGCGATATCGGTCAACGTGATCGTGTAGAGGCAGCCGCCCTGCAGTCGCCCTCCACAATGGGTCACCAGATCCACCTCCAGAAAGCCCGGTTTGGCCTCATCCCACTGAGCGTACGTCCGGATCGGGATCTGCTGCTTGAGCAAGGGACCAGCTTTGGTGCTCGAAAGGCCATGGGGATGGGTGTAACGATGAGCTTGCAAAAGACGATCTGCGGTGGCAACGCTCATCGAGAGCAGCTGATTGCGGTGTTCCTGGCTGAGTTGCACATGCCCCTGCTCCTCCAGGGTTTCAAGAAGGTCTGGCAAAAACGGGATCAAGCGTTTGGTACCAATCCGATTGAGCGTCTTCCAGGCCAGC
>DATAYF010000193.1:0-3769 GCA_036272735.1 Ktedonobacteraceae bacterium | reverse complement strand
AACCTACGATCCCAGCGTCGTCGATGAACTCGCCGCTCCTGACATGCTCTTGCACTATTCGCTCCATGCACCGCGTCATGGCCACGAGGACATCAAGGCATTCATGTCTGGATTTCGTGAAGCGTTTCCGGACCTCAACTTCTGGGGCGCGGCTGACCTGATTGCCGAGGGTGAGTATGTGGTTGGTCGCTGGGAAGGCGGCGGCACGCACACCGGTCCGGCCTTCAACGACTTCCTCATCGGATCGTTGAAAGCCTCCACTGGCCGAAAGATGCGATTCACCGGCACAACGGTGCTTCGGATTGAAAACGGCAAGATCGTAGAGGAAATTGGTTTGGACGATGGCGTGACCGCCCTCCAGCAACTTGGCCTCATACGTGCCGTCTGATCGTGCGACGCGGGCCGCTGCCGATATTCGTTTGGCAGCGGCCCGCAGGCCATTCGAGCTACTTGTTTGTCTTTCCCCTTCCTGGGGGTGATGAACATTTCGTGATACGCCTCATGACCCTGGCACGATGTTCGTTTCCGAGAAAAAGCATGCGTCATCTTTCACCATTCAGGGGGTGCGCCAGGTTTTTTTGCAAACAGTGAACTCAGGGAAAAATCGACATGAAACAGGAGGTTTTCTTCGGATGATTATCGCCGCCATTCCTCTATTGCTCTAGTATGGAGAGGGTAATGACTATAGGTATCGAGCCGGAGGCGGTGGCGGAAGCGCGTCTCTCCTGAGAAGTGCTCTTCAGGTACCTCCTGAATGTAGTCGATGAGACGCTGATGTATGTCGTCCTGTTGCTTGAGTATCTCGGAGACGGCAAAGCCCCGCTTTTGCTCCGTCATGCGAGCATTGAAGGCATCTATACCTCCAAACTGGATGTATCGTGGTGGCCTCCTCCCTACGATAATGAGCGGCAAAGACTTGAGCGCCTCTTCCTCCCACGTGCCCACGTGCGCAATGATATCTTTCACGGACCAATCCCCCATGACACCCGGCTCGGTAAGTTGTGCATCTGAGAAACCTGCGTAGGATGCATTGAAGGCAGTCCATTCCTTTTCAAGTTTTTTCAGAAGTTGTTGTTTATCCATAGTTCAGTTGTTCCTCCCTCGTTCTTGATGACCTCCAGCGGGTACCAGGTCATTCTGCCAGTGGTAAAAACACTACTCATCTCGTTTCCCTCTCCCAGATAACCTGGCTCAGCTCTCAGGAACATCGTCTTGTTGCGCCTTCCAGTTCGCATAGGCCATTGGCATGCAGACAGCGCAGGGCCGGTACCCGGCAGCCTGCGCATGTTCCTCGGTCAAGAAGAATACACGATGGGTGACATAGCCCCCTCGGGCAATGGCACGCAGCGCGGCAGGACAATTGAGACGGCCATAGATGCGACTACGACGATGACCACCCAACGTCCCTGGTTGAGCGCTGAAGTACGATTTGCCATTGAAATCGACCAGTATCCAGGTCTGGCTCATAGCAGTGTCCGATGATCACTCCCTGATATGAGGAGTGGGAGTTGTGTTGACAAGATGTTCACAAATATGCCATCCCTCCTTACAGCGCATCGTGGAAAATGATTCCGACTGTATGACGGTGCCCGGAACGAACACGACTGACTCCATGTCGCAGATTGACCCGATAGCTCCCATGTTTCCCCTGGACCGGACGGTGATGAACCGCAAAAGCTACGGCATCGCCCTGTCGAAGCGGAACCACCTCTGGTCGCGACTGCATGCGCGGACGCTGCTCGGTCAGCACGAATTCGCCACCAGTAAAGTCTGCTCTCGGTTCAGAGAGCAGAATCGTAATCTGGATGGGGAACACGTGCTCGCCATAGAGATCCTGATGGAGGCAGTTGTAATCGCCTGCACCGTACTGAAGCAGCAGTGGCGTTGGCTTGAGTTGCCCAGCCTCATGGCAACGCGCAAGAAAGTCTTCGTGTTGTTCTGGATACCGAACAGCGCTTCCCATCGAGGTGTTCCAGCGATTGGCAATCGGCGCAAGACGTGCGTAGAGCGCCGTCCGTAGATCTGCCAGAAGAGTTGGTAGGGGATAGCCAAAGTATTTGTACTCGCCACGTCCAAAACCATGTCGCCCCATGATAATATGGCTGCGGAACGGGCCATCTTGTGGATAGAGCGCGGAAAGTTGCTGGCATTCATCAGGAGGGATGAGACGTTCGAGGACCGCACTCCCCTGGTCGTCGAGATCGCGTGTAATCTGTTCCCAATCAAGTACCTGCACATGTTCCTCTCCAGACAGGGCGGAGGAGAGAGCAGCGGTATGTATCTTGTGTGCCTTCATGTATGTTCCTCTCTTTCCAGGAGCTTGCGTTTGCGTTCGACACCCCAGCGATATCCAGACAGGGAACCATCGTTTTTCACGATGCGATGGCAAGGGATGGCGACAGCAAGCTTATTCGCACCACAGGCTTGTGCGACAGCTCGCGCTGCCTTTGGAGCACCGATGCGGCTGGCGACCTCGGTATAGCTTGCCGTTTCACCTGCGGGGATCTCTCGCAAGGCTTGCCAGACACGCTGCTGGAAAGCCGTGCCCTGGATATCGAACGGTAAATGCAGTCCGATGGCTGGATCTTCGATAAAACCAACTACCTGAGCGACTAAGTGCTCGAAATGAGTATCTCCCCCAATCAGATTGGCACGAGGGAAGGTATCCTGTAAGTCATGGATTAGTTCTTCGGGATCATCTCCCAGCAGAATGGCACACACGCCTCGCCCGCTTTGGGCGATAAGAATAGACCCGAGAGAACACTCTCCGATGGCAAAATGGATGTCTATTCGAGCACCACCTGCGCGAAAGTGCGAAGGCGTCATTCCTAAAATCTCATCGGTTGCTTCATAAAAACGTCCACTTGAGTGGTACCCCGCTTCATACATAGCTTCGGTGATGGTGTCGCTGCTACTCAGATTCTTGCGAACCTTCTGCGTGCGATTGGCAATCACGTAGCCATGTGGAGTGACCCCTGTGATGGCTTTGAAGATGCGATGGAAGTGATAGCGACTCATGCCTGCATGCTGTGCCAGGGCCGCAAGATCAGGTGCTTCCTCGGCTTCATCGATAAGACGGCAGGCTTGCGCAACAATGGCAGCATGCTGTTGTGCAAGAGAAAGCTGGTTCGGCTGACACCGTCTACAGGGGCGAAACCCTGCCTTCTCGGCCTCTCCGCACGTCGCATGAAACTGCACATGCTCTGGTCGAGGCCTACGAGCGGTGCAGGAAGGGCGACAGTACACTCCAGTGGTCTTGACCGAATAATAAAACATGCCATCTGATTGCGCATCGTGACCAACAATCGCCGCCCACCGTGGGTCTTGTTCCGTTTCTGATGTATTCTGCATGTTGCTCTGGGACCTCCTTTCAATTCAATGCTTCCTCGTCTGACCACATTGTAGCATTGACCCATACCTCCAACACTCCATTTCTTGCTTTCAAATTCGCCTGAGACCGTGTTTTGTTAATGGCTCTTGAGTATAATGAACGAGCGTTTTCTGGATAGCAGAGATGGCAGATGGTCCTACCGGTACTTTGTTGGCACAGGTCGAAGGTGATATCATAGGGGAGAGGAGGAAGGTGAGATGACGAAACGAAGAGGTATCACCCTGGTTCCAGAGCCGATGGAAGACTACGCGAGGCACTTTGATGCCTTGTTTGGGAAAAGCAACCAACGAGAAGGATTTCGCCGTTACTTGGAAGGCCTGCTCCTGCCAACCGAGCGGAACAAGACCCTGACCGGGTTGGTCAACACGGAACCGCTGG
>DATAYF010000192.1:0-5840 GCA_036272735.1 Ktedonobacteraceae bacterium | reverse complement strand
CGCCATATTCACCCAGCCGAGCTTCGGAATCCAAATGCGGTGATCTTGTAACTCGCATTGATCGTTGGCTAAGTAAAAGCTCGGCTTACTTTTTTTCTTGCTCTTGAAGCGCGGGCGGCGCGCCCGGCCCTCAAAAAAGGCTGTGAAGGCTGATCTGAGGTCGAAGAAGGGCTGATCTGAGGCATTCTTCGTCACGTCCCATGTCCAGGGGAAGTGTTCGCGCCGGATCTCGTTGAATTGCTTCTTGAGTTTCAAGGCCGTCGGTTTCTCGCCCGCTTGATACTGCCGCTTCCATTCCGCAAGTGCCCAGTTTCATACAAAACGGGCAATTCCTGCGGCCCTGGCAAAATAGTTCTTTTGCTCTTCTGTAGGGTTGAGGCGGATCTTGTGTGCGCGAACCATTTCTTGTCTCTCTTACTCTACATCAAAACCTCTTATGCTTCTTAATTATAGAACATTTCTTCCTCAATGTCAACGAAAAAAATGGATGCTGTTTGCTCCTCTTTTACAACATTCTCCCATCTTTTTACAAACAGTTGCAATCTCTTTTCGCGTTTTTTGTCTGCCCTACTTACTGGTCAGTAAGTAGGGCTTTGTGCTATGCTATTTGGATAGGTATAGAATCTGGGCTAGTGGGTTGCTATGGAGAACAGAAAATGCAAGCTGAAGCAGCGGCCGTACGAGCCGTCATCGACATTGGTAGCAATACGACTCACGTCGTGGTAGCGCGTTGTTCAACGGACACTCTCGATATTCTCGTGGACGAGGTCGAATTGATTCGCACTGGAGAGAGCGTCACGAAAACGGGTGCGTTATCGTCCGAAGTCAGGGATGCGGTCTTGCACGCCATCCAGAAATACCAACAACTGGCGGCGCAGTACGAGGCGGAGGTAGTCATTGTCGTCGCGACCGAAGCGCTACGCCAGGCCCGCAACAGCGAGGAGTTGTTCACCGCTATCCAGCGCGCCACTGGCCTGGAGGTGCAGCTTATCGCGGGCACAGCCGAGGCCGCGCTAACATTTTATGGCGCGACGTATGGGCGCGATATCCCAGCCGATGTCGGCGTGTTAGATGCTGGCGGCGGCAGTACGGAGATCGTCCTTGCGCAGCACAAACGTATAACCTGGCTCACCTCTGTCCCCATCGGCTCAGGGCATCTTCGCGACGCGTATTTCGCCTCGGACCCCCCCGCTCGTCAAGAGATGGACAATGCACGCGAACACGTACGCAACGTGTTACGTGATGCTCACATGCCCAAAGCAGTACCAGCAGCCCTCATCGCCACTGGATCGAGTGCCCCGGCCCTCCTGCAAGTTGCGCAACAGGCGTTTCAACTTGCAGAACACACCGACCGTTTGACTCGTGATGATTTGTTGCGCTGTGAAGGGCTGCTCTATGGACTTCCCGCCGAAACTATCGCCCAACAGTACCACCTGCCACCTGAGCGTGCGCGTGTCTTGCCGGGTGGATTGCTGATCATCCAGGAATGTATGGCGCAGGTCGAATGTAGCGAGGTGCGCGTCAGTGTGCACGGGCTACGCGAGGGGATACTGCTGGCGTATGCGCGCTACGGTGCGGCATGGCTTGATCAACCGGAGATGCGGGGGGAGTTGGCGCAACAAATACAAGAACAAACTCCATCTTTTATGCAATTTGGGCACGACGAACTGCGCAAAAGTATCCAGAAATATGCTCATTGGCGCGATATCGTGCTGAAACGCGAGGATGTAGAGGCTGTTCATAAGATGCGCGTGGCCTCGCGGCGCTTGCGAGCACTTATGGATGCTTATGCGGCCATCAATACGCGTAAAACATACAAAAAGGCGTACCAACGTGTGAAACAGGTTGCTGCTGCGTTGGGAGGCGTTCGTGATACCGATGTCATGCTGCAACGCATGCAGGAGCGTTCAGCGCACGCGGCCAGCGACGAGCAAGCAGGCATACACTGGTTCATCGAACGTTTACAGGTCTATCATGACGCGCGTCAGCAGGCTATGGACGTGCAGCTACGTGACCTCGATGTGCAAGATCTACAGCAGCAGATTATCGGACATAGCATGGATAGAGAGGGTAAAGCGCATGGCTAAAGCAAAACCGGTCGCGAGACTCAGTGCACTAGCTTCAACGGCACACAACGCACGACTGATGGCGCGGGCGCGCCTCAGTGACATGTACGAGTGGAGCGAGTTCGTTGATAAGCCTTACTGTGTACACGAGTTGCATAACTTGCGGATTGCTGCCAAGCGCTTGCGTTATACGCTAGAAATTTTCGCGGATGCGTTGCCCCCATTTAGCGCGGATGCGATCGAAGTATTGACGCGTATACAGGACGAGCTTGGAGTGTTACACGATAGTGACGTGTTGATCGCCCTGTTGCGACTCTGCCTGGGCAGCTATGACGCGGGCTATAACGATGCTCTGCGTAATATGAAATTGCGCCAGGGCAAGGGGCGTTTCCAGGTGCCCCCTGACCTGGTCGCTGTGTTGCTTGATCCTGCTGCCCGACCATCCGCCGATGAACGCTATGGCTTAGAGCGGCTCCTACAAGAGCAGCAGGTGACACGTGAAATTCAGTATGCCGCGTTTCGCCAGTACTGGTATGCATTGCAGGCGCGTGATTTTCGTCGGCAATTGCTCAACGCGCTCGATACCAGTGGAACGATTGATTGAACACCTGAAGCTCTTTTAGCAGAAAAGTACCAGCGAGGTAGATGCGGGGATTGAGGTGAGGTGGTGGTGCAGGCTATCAACATGCACCACCACAACAGGAGACTGGTGGAAAAACGTACGCATGATATGAGTCAGCACAGTACTTCGTGCTAACCCACAGGTGTTGCGGTGGAATCCACTGGCGCTTTGGTTTCCAGGTAGCGTTGCAACAGGTCCTCGTGAGCTGGATTGACCAGGAAGGTTACGATATCGTTGGTTTGAATCACGGTACTACCATTGGGGAAGAGCAGTTCTCCCTGACGGCGAATGGAGACGATCAGTGATTCGGGCGGTAACGTCAGATTTTTTATGGGCTGGTTGACCAGCGGGCTATCACCATTGATCGATGTTTCAAGCATCACCGTGCCTTCAACCAGGCCACGCATGCGCCGCGAACCCTTCGCCAACGTTTCGCGATAAGTACGCACGATATGCGCGACAGTGAGTACCCCATTGACATATCTGCCCGTCGGTTCCGCGATACTATCGACCACCGGAGCCCAACTGACGCGCTTGCCGGTTAGCTCTTCGAGCGCCGAGTCGAGCGTATCGTTTGGTGACAGTACCAGCACATCCCGGTTCATCTTATCTTTGACGAGAGCGTGTTGGCGCTCTTGCTCCGGGACACGTTGAATATCAACGAGCGTCAATACGCCCAATAAATTTCGTTTCTGATCGATGACCGGAGCGCCGCTTTCAATGGTATCTTTCAACTCTTGCTCGGCCTCGGCGACCGTTTGCTCAGGTGAAAAGTAGCGCGTCAATGGTGAAGTAGCTTGCTGCACTGTGAGCGTTGAGAGCAACGGGAAAGAGAGTTGTAGGCGATGGGCCGGAGAGTCGGCACGAGTTGGCACCTGGCTGCTGTAGATCGAGGTCTGCCCAACCAGGATCGACGCAATGCCAACTGCGATCATCGCCGGTGCCAGCATCGAAAGGTTGCCCGTCATCTCCGCGACCATCAACATAACCGCCAATGGTGCGTGCGCCACGCCTCCAAATAGCGCCATCATGCCGACGATCACAAATGGTGCGGCCGTGGGAGGCACTCCGGGCAAAATGTGAGCACTCAGTCGCCATACGGCTGCCCCTACCATTGCACCGATGACCATACCGGGACCGAAGATGCCACCAGAGCCACCGGAACCAACCGTGAGACCGGTCGTCAGGATTTTCGCAAACGGTAACACCACGATGATCCACAGCGGAATTGCCATCAGGCCAGCCCCCATGCTGATCTGTACCCAGCCATAGCCCATACCCAGGGCCTCCGGTATGACCAGGCTAATCAAGCCAACCAGCAATCCACCGATGGCTGGTTTGATCCAGTTCGGAATAGCAATGCGATGGAAGATATGCGTGATACCGTAAAATCCGCGTGCGTAAAGCATGCCAATCACACCACAGAGAACACCGATGACCACATAGTACAGCAACTGTGGCGGCGACGTAAATGCCAGGTTAGAGGGCGGAGCAAAAATGGGATTCCAACCAGACCAGAGACCAAAAATACTATAGCCTACTATCGAAGCCATTAACGCCGGAATAATGGCCTCAATTTCCAGGTCATCCTTATAGAGAATTTCGGCTGCGAGGATAGCTCCACCCAGTGGTGCGCGAAAGATTGCGCCGATACCAGCACCAATACCAATTGCCACGGCCAGTCGACGATCTTGCAGGTCCAGGCGCAGCAGGTTACCAAGGATTGAGCCAAAGCCAGCGCTGATCTGCGCCGCTGGTCCCTCGCGTCCCGCCGAACCTCCGGTCCCGATGGTAATAGCCGAAGCGACCAGCTTGATTAAGGGGATGCGCGCGCGAATGGTCGTGCCCTCGTGGAAAGCTTTAATCGCTGCGTCCGTGCCATGCCCCTCGGCCTCTGGAGCCAGGCTGAATACAATAATACCGGCAATCAAACCACCTAGCGTGGTAATGACCGGCAGGAGCCAGGCGCGCGGCGCAGACCAGAAAGACATGACAACGGTTTTACTCCCACCCTCGCCGGCAGGACTCGGCGGATTATAACCAACTAGCTGCCCAAGAAAAAAACCAGTGGCATAGTGAATAGCAGCAAAAAAAGCAATCGCGCCAATACCAGCGACGATACCAATGAGTATACTGATCAGCAACCACTTGAGAAGATAGCGCGGACTTTCAAAACTGCGCCGCGTCTTTTGCAGGTGGAACAGCCTGCGTAAAAAGGTCGTGAGATGTGCAGTGGACATATGGCGAATAGCTCCTTGAACATTGAAACCGGTAATAATGGGTGGGCACTCATTCAAAAAAGAACGTAAATAAAAAGGGATTGGCACTATGAACTGCCAATCCCCTGTAAGATACACTGGGCCACCAGTGATGCCTGTTGGGCAATGGCTTGCTCCGTATGCCCAAGGACGTTTGCCGACAGCACATAAGATTCCGTGAGCGAGAGCACCATCAGTGCCGTCGCATCGATATCCTGACAATGCACCTCGCCCCGTGTCCGGCTTTGCTCCAACAGCATCGCAATGACCGCGATATAGTCGCGCATGAGTTTGGTCGCTTCAGCTTGAAAGGCGCGGTTGACGCCGTAGAGCGCGCTCATGTAGACGTTAAAGCCGTCGCTCTCTTCAGCGGCAAGATGAACAAAGGCCCGAAATAAGCGCTCCAGGCGCTCCTGCAGGGTACCATCAGGAGCAAGGGCAGAACGCACGGTCGCTAATTGTGCCTGGGCAATATGACGCAACATGGCGAGAAAAAGTTCACGTTTATTCTCAAAATAGAGGTAAATGGTCCCCTTGCCAATACCAGCCTGTTCGGCAATCACATTAATGTTGGTCTGGTCGAAGCCCCGGCTGGCGAATTCTCGTGCTGCCTCGTGCATAATGCGATGGCGCGTGGCCTCGCGTGTTTGCTCGTCTACAACTTTGGGCATGCGGCGAAGTCCTTTAGATAAAACAGGATTGGCGAAAACTATACGTATCGATACGCCATTCTATCATATGAATGACTACCTGGTCAAATTAAATAGCATGATGGGCAACGGTTTTTCCTCGTCCCTCTGGCTCGTACGCTGGTGCAAGCGCGACATAAAGAAACGGCATTTGAAACCAAATCTCGCTACGCGTCGAGAAATGAATGAAAGCGAAGGGAGGTAC
>DATAYF010000191.1:0-3423 GCA_036272735.1 Ktedonobacteraceae bacterium | reverse complement strand
GTTTTATGCGTTTCCACCAGTGATGCACCGCTATATTCGGAGTACCAACGCCATTGAAAGCTTCTTTAGCAATGTTCGCCAACGAACCGATCAAATTGATGCCTTCACCACAGAGACCAGTTGTCTGACCATCGTCTGGGCAGTCATGCAGGATATACACTTGCCCAGGATACCTGCCTCGTAAGCGAGGCTTTAGATCGAGGTCCGTGCCAGGCAATCAGCCTCCATTGCTGGGCCAGGGAGAGCTTGTTTGGACGCATAATCCTGTGTAACACGAGCACACGTTCAAGAGCTTTTCCTGCTCATCTCTGGCCCTTGAGTACGAATGGACCTTATTGCTTGCTTTCCCCGTACCCCAGCGCTGCCTCATTATATGCCCAGACATCCATCTCCGGCGGCTGAATGCCGAGCTGGGTAAGGGTTGTGCAGATCTGGGTGCGGTGGTCGATGCCGTGATCAACGAACAGGATGACCGTGACCAGGAGCGGCGCCCTGTAGGTGCCTTCGAACAGGAGCTGGATCACCTGGAGTTGTTCCGGCGTGACCTGCTCGGTGAAGGCGATCATGGCCTCGCTGGAGCGGCGGGTGCGCTCGCGCAGTTCGGCGAAGGAGCGCGAGGCTTCCTCATCCTCGCGCAGAGGCGGCGTGGTTGGGAAGCCACCCACCGACCTGGCCGCATAGCCTTCCTCTGCGCCCAGCATATGCTTGAGGGTGACGCGGATGCTGCCATAGGTGCCGAGACCTCCTCATGAATCGGTTTACGTAGATGGGCAATCCAAACTGGCTAAGGGAGCATTTGTTCGTTGCAAACTTTTGGGGGATTAGGCACGCTTGAAGTGATCGTCGTCAGATCGGAAGGCAGGGAGCGATGCCTGGACCGAAACGAGATCGCCGAGAGCGAACGGATAAGTGGCAAGTTATTCAGCAGCGGACGCTATGGCCTGAGCAGGAATTGTACGAGCAAATCAGGCCCATGTTGCTTTTTGGCGAAACGGCGGGCGAGCGGGCGAAAGAAACTGGCGCAGTTCCGCGCACGCTCTCCCGCAAGGCAAATGAGTTTGAACAGTATGGAATGCAGAGTTTGTTCTCGTCTGGGGAGGCTGGAGGAGAGCGAGAAACCTCAAAAACGCTGCCTGATTACATTCGCCAACTCATCATCGATCTGCATTTTGATCTCCCAACCATGTCTTGGCGAGAAATGGCTGAGATTTGCTTCATTCGCTATGGCCGGAAACCTTCTCATCACAGCGTAAAACATATTGCCACCTCCGGGCCTGCGCCTACAGCGGGAAGCAA
The DNA here is from genome assembly GCA_036272735.1 of Ktedonobacteraceae bacterium. Classification (GTDB taxonomy): domain Bacteria; phylum Chloroflexota; class Ktedonobacteria; order Ktedonobacterales; family Ktedonobacteraceae; genus DATAYF01. The sequence goes on along the minus strand of DATAYF010000191.1, from coordinate 2,127 downwards.
AAAGATTGAGCCCATGATAAAATAGAGGAGGAAGAGTAGAAGCAAGTAAGCGCTGAGAAGGGGCGAAGCAGTGAAAGCATATTCGGTCGATTTGAGAGAACATATGTTACAAGCTGTGGATAAGGGCTATCCCCGAACGGAGATCATGAAGCTCTTTGGCGTCTCACGAGCTACCATCAAACGGTATCTCAAACAACGACGGGAGACAGGCAACGTCAATGTCAGACCGATTCCAGGTCGACCCTTGAAGAAATTTGCCCCCTTGCAAGTTGGGCTAGTCGCCCAGTTGCAGACGCACCCAGACGTTATCCTGGAGATCCACTGCCAACTTTGGGAACAAGAGCACGGCTTGCAGGTGAGCACCACGACGATGGGTCGTGCCATCAGGCGAGTAGGCTGGACACGAAAAAAAAGACGATGGGTGCCTCTGAACGCAACGAAGAGGCACGAGCAGCCTGGCGAGAGCAGATCAAGCACCTGGATGCCGACAAACTGGTCGTGATTGATGAATGTGGTTCCAATATCGGCCTGACCCCTCTGTATGCTCGTGCTCCCAAGGGGCAGCGTGCTTACGGCAGTGCTCCACGCAATCGAGGCAAAAATACGACGCTGATCGCAGCGCTGACCTTTGAGGGGATGGGAGAATCGATGATCATCGAAGGTGGAGCCAACGCCGCAGCCTTTGAGCGCTATATCGAAGAGATCCTGGCGCCAAGCTTGACGGCTGGGCAGATCGTAATCATGGATAATCTGGCAGCTCATAAAGGCAAGAGGATTGAGGAACTGATCCAGGCCCGGGGCTGTCAGTTGCTCTTCTTGCCAGCCTATTCGCCTGATTTCTCGCCCATTGAAGAAACCTTTTCCAAAGTGAAGACCTTGCTGCGACGAGCGGGAGCACGCACGCGCGAAGCATTGCAGGAAGCCATTTGCCAGGAATTACTCGCGGTGACGGCACAGGATGCGCATGGGTGGTTTCGTCACTGTGGTTATCTCCCTGCTGATCCAGCAGCTTGAGGAGAAGTAATTGCTTAATCTCGTTGAACATGGTGGAGAGTCCAAAGAAGACAATATACCCGAAAGATGATACGATGGTTTTGAGCGAGGAAGAGAGACAGCCATGGAAGATATCGTTGCAGTGAGAGTGGAGCTTCAAGATGGGACTTATCGCTTTTTCCTCACCTGGGGACGTATTCAAGAGAGAGTAGACCCAGAGCCCCTTGAACAGCTTATTTTTGACCATTGTGAAGCTTTCGATTTAGGAGGAACTCCGATCAAAGCTTCTCTCTGCTGCACTCTCCAAGAAGCTATTTCAGCACCCTATTTCTACGAATATTTTTTCATGATGGGACAACAAACGATCCCTTTTGGGAAAAACTATAACAAGTGGAGGAAGCAAATGGATAAGAAGATGCGAGACGGAAAGGAACTCTATTATCTCGGCAATTCCCATCGATTTCGTGAGAGAAGTCCTGGGTAGAAAGTGCTGGATTCCGCCTGGCTCAATCTTTTTGCTTCCCGCTGTAGTCGCCAAAGCCACGAAAAACCCCATCGTCGTCAGCGCTATTCGCAAATTCCCAAAAGGACAGGTTGGCAATCGACAGATTATTCTCCACACTCCACATTTCAGAGGGGATCACACGAAACGTCCTGCCGGGTTCATTCCGCAGATCAACAACAAGAATGGGGTGCTCTTTATGTGAAATCGTCATGTCATCGACGATGAAGAGAAAGCCTACATCCTTTTTCACGCGTGCGACGACCTTCTCCACAGTGATTCTCTCAAATGCCCGGTCGCTGACGAAAGTAACATATGCCCGGAAGTCGCCAACAGGCTCTTCGATGGCTGCACAAACCACCTGCCAGACACGATCATCTGAAAAATCGGTTCGTAAGACGGTAGACTTTCCTATTTCTGGAATGTTGTTCCTGGGAATGTGCCCGCACGAGGACTGTGCAGCACTATCCACGTAGCGATTGTGTTTGAGGTATCTTCCAGTCAGGATAATCGGGTGGAACCGGAGCATCTCGGCCAACTGGCTGGGCAGCAGATTGGTGTGGTCATAGTGGATGAGCGCGATCATCGGCGCGTTTTGGAGCCGAAAGACGGTATCCGAGGCCAACTCATAC
>DATAYF010000190.1:0-5864 GCA_036272735.1 Ktedonobacteraceae bacterium | reverse complement strand
GCACCGGTGATCTCGGCTTTGCACACGACGGACAGCTTTTTATTACCGGACGTTTGAAGGATCTCATTATCATTCGTGGCACGAACCATTATCCGCAAGATATCGAATTGACGGTTGACGCCTGCCATCCAGCTTTGCGTGCGGGCAGCGGTGCGGCCTTCTCCGTCGAAGCCGCAGGTGAAGAGCGTCTGGTTATCGTACAAGAGGTTGAACGTCAATACCTACGCTCTAATCTCGACGAGGTGGTGCAGGCGATACGCAAGACGGTGGCCGAAAATCACGAACTGCAAACCTACGCTGTGGTCTTATTGAAAACCGGTACGATGCTTAAAACCTCTAGCGGTAAAGTGCAACGCCGTGGTGCCAGGCAGGCTTTCCTGGCTGATGAGCTTGAGGAAGTTTTCGCGTGGCGCATGGACCTTGCTAGTGCTGCGCCCACGGCGACGCCTGTTACCCTCACAGCGCATACTTCTGAGTCCTCTGAGCAAGTAGCTCAGCGTCCAACCAAAGCCTCTCCTGAGGTGAAGGTTATTCGAGCCTGGCTGCTTTCTCACGTCGCCGAAGCCCTAAAAATGCCTGTTGGTGAGATTGATACGCAGACCCCATTGGCGAACTACGGCATGGACTCGGCGCATGCTGTCGGGATCGCTGGTGAATTGGAGGAGTGGTTAGAGCGGGAATTGCCGCCAACCCTGTTATACGACTATCCAACTATTCAGTTGCTTGCCACCTCCCTGGCGGGTGAGGACGCGGCCGATGAGCAGCCAGCGCAAACTGAACGTGCTCGCCCATTGCAAGATGATGCGATTGCAATTGTCGGGCTTGGGTGTCGTTTCCCCGGAGCCAATAACCCTGATGAGTTCTGGCAACTCCTGGCAGAGGGACGCGATGGTCTGAGCGAGGTGCCCGCTACACGTTGGGATATCCAAAAGCTCTACTCGTCCGAACAGGCTATCCCTGGTAAGATGAATACGCGCCGGGGTGGTTTCCTGGATCAAGTCGATCAATTTGATCCGTATTTCTTCGGCATCTCGCCACGCGAAGCCGAGCGCATGGACCCTCAGCAGCGTCTCCTACTTGAAGTCGCCTGGGAAGCGCTTGAGCATGCTGGTCAGGCCCCACAAGCTTTGGCTGGTAGTCAGACAGGTGTCTTCGTTGGTATCAGTAGCGACGATTATTCCCGGCTTCAGGGCAATGACCTTGCGGCTCTCGACGCCTATAGTGGCACCGGCAATGCCCACAGTATCGCTGCCAATCGCCTTTCCTACCTGTTGGATCTGCGCGGTCCGAGTATGGCGCTTGACACGGCCTGTTCTTCCTCGCTGGTAGCTGTGCACCAGGCGTGTTTGAGCCTGCGCAGCGGAGAATGCGACCTGGCGATTGCTGGTGGGGTCAACATTATCCTTACGCCCGATCTCTCCGTGACCTTCTCGCAAGCACGCATGATGTCGGCCCAGGGACAGTGCCGAACCTTTGACGAGTCGGCTGATGGCTACGTGCGTTCGGAGGGGTGCGGACTGGTTATTCTCAAACCGCTAGCGGCAGCCGAGCGCGCTGGTGACCACGTGTTGGGGGTTATTCGTGGTTCGGCTGTCAATCAGGATGGACGTAGCAATGGTCTCACGGCCCCTAATGGTCCAGCGCAAGAGGCCGTTATTCGCCAGGCGTTGCGCAATGCCGGGGTTGCGCCCGCGCAGGTCAGCTATGTCGAGACGCATGGTTCCAGTACTCCCCTGGGTGATCCCATCGAGGTTGGTTCGCTCAAGGCGGTGCTGATGTCACAACGCTCTATGGATCAAACCTGTGTGCTGGGCGCGGTCAAATCGAACATCGGTCACCTGGAGTCGGCGGCTGGTATTGCCGGCCTCATCAAGACGGTGCTTAGCTTGCAGCATGCAGAGATTCCGCCCAACGTCCACTTTACAAAACTAAATCCGCATATTTCTCTTGATGGTACCTCGTTCGTCATTCCTACACGGCGGCAACCCTGGCCCGTGGCAACGCGCCGGATTGCTGGTGTTAGCGCCTTTGGTTTCGGGGGCACCAATGCCCATATCATTCTAGAGGCGGCTCCCGATCTGCCTCAGCCAGTGAACGAAGTTGAACGTACGCAGCATCTGTTTACCTTGTCTGCTCGTAGCGATAACGCTTTGCAGCAATTAGCGACGCGCTACGAGTCGTTTCTGGCTCAGAAGACGGATGTAGCCCTGGCTGATATCTGTTTCACGACCACGACAGGACGCGCCCATTTTGATCATCGCCTGGCTATTGTTGCCGATTCGCCAGCTCAATTACGGATACGCCTGGCGAACTTCCGTGCGGGCGGTACTGAAGCATCAGTGGTGCGGGGACAGGTACAGGGGCGCGAACGACCGAAAGTGGCGTTCTTGTTTACGGGACAGGGTTCGCAATACGTTGGTATGGCACGGGAGTTGTACGAGACCCAACCAACGTTTCGGGCTGCGCTCGATGCGTGCGATCACATTTTACGCGCCTATCTCGAACATCCATTGCTCTCGATCATTTATCCGGGCGATAAAACGATGCCGCTGCTCCACGAGACCATGTACACGCAGCCTGCTCTGTTCGCGCTAGAGTATGCATTGGCGCAGTTGTGGCAATCGTGGGGGGTCGAGCCTGATGTCGTGATGGGGCATAGCATCGGGGAATACGTGGCAGCCTGTGTCGCTGGCATATTGAGCCTGGAAGATGGCTTGAAGCTGATTGCTCAGCGGGCTAGACTGATGCAAGCACTGCCTGAGCGTGGGACGATGGTGGTCGTTTTTGCCGAGCCTGAGCGCGTGGCTGCTCTATTGGCCCCCTATCAAGACAAGGTTTCTATCGCGGTCATCAATGGTCCACGCAACACGGTGATTTCGGGTACTGACGAGGCTGTTCGTGCTGTCAGGCAACGCCTGGAAGCTGAGGGACTGGACACGCATCCTATGCAGGTCTCCCACGCTTTCCATTCCCCGGTGATGGAGCCGATGCTCGAAACCTTCGAGGGCATCGCGCGTGAGGTCAAGTTTGCGCCAGCACGTATTCCGCTGGTGTGCAACCTGAACGGGCGCATGCTCAACGTTGGTGAAACGCTCGATGCCAGCTACTGGCGTCAACAGGCCCGTTCGACAGTTCAATTTGCGGCGAGTATGCAGACGTTGGCAGCACAGGGGTACACATTATTTGTCGAGCTAGGTCCCAACGCAGTTCTCTCAGGTATGGGGAAGCGTTGCCTGCCTGCTGAGACAAATTCCTGGTTGCCTTCGTTACGTAAAGAGCATGCTGATTGGTCGATACTTTTGCAGAGTGTGGCCTCATTGTATACAAAGGGGATCGCGCTAGACTGGGTGGGCTTCGAGAAAGCATATGCGCGTCGCCGCGTGGCTCTACCTACCTATCCTTTTGAACGAGAACGTTGCTGGTTTGCCCAAACGAGCGCAACAGGCGATACCACTAATCATGCAGATATACAGAACGGTTGTGCCCCTGAAATACCAGGGGATAGGCAGCGCCATCCTTTGCTCGCCGGACATGTAGAGCTGGTGCATCCCACCGCTACGCATATGTGGGAGGTCGATCTGGATGCGCAGCGTTTACCCTATCTGCAAGATCATCGCATTCAAGGTGCGCAGGCACTTCCTGTCTCGGTCTATGTTGAAATGGCCCAGGCAGCTTCGACCGAGGCGTTTGGCACGAGTTCGCACGTTTTAACTGAGCTACAGTTGAAAAAACTCCTGCTCTTACCAGAACGTGGAGCGCAAAAGGTTCAGGTCGTGCTCTCTTCCGTTGCTCATGAGCAAGTAGATTTCCACGTCTACAGTCACTCCGCAGGTATACCAGACCAGCCACGCAATCTGTGGACGCTACATGCGAGCGGGAAGATCCGTCTGAATTAAGGCAGTTGTGACAACTCCCCACGGCTAAAGCCGGGGGCTTCTCAGTTCGACCGGACTCTGAGCGCGAGACCGACGCTTTCGGCCATGCCCTGGCCTGTAACAGAATATTCTTGGCGGCATTGACGTCTCGATCTGCCACATAGCCACAGAAAGGACAGAGATGGGTTCGTACAGACAAACTTTTCTGCACAAATTCCCCACACTGGTGACACTTCTGACTGGTGAAACGCGGGTTTACTCGAATCGCTTGCTGACCAGCTCTTGCAGCCTTATCTTCAAGGATGTCGAGGAATGCACCCCACGAGGCATCGAGAATGCTCTTGCTCAGATGATGATTTTTCACCAGAGTAGTGATTTGAAGGTCTTCCACGGCAATGTGGTGATACTGTTCAGCGTACCGTTTCGCCGTCTTGAAATGGTGATCGGTGCGTTGTCGGTTGATCTTCAGGTGCGTCTTGGCAGCGTTACGGGCGGCGATCCTTCGTCAGTGACTGCCTTTCTTACGCCTGCACACTTGGCGTTGCTTGCGCCTGAGGGTCTTCTGAGACGAGCGATAGAAACGCGGGTTTTCAATTGTGTTGCCCGAGCTATCGGCAAGGAACACCTTCAGTCCCACGTCAATGCCAATATCAGGATGCTCACAGGTATCTGGTGCATGCTCTGTTGGTGGTTCCGTCTCGCAGACGATGAGCGCGTACCAATGTCCATCGGCCCTGAGTACGAGGTGCACCGTCTTAGGAGTTCCCTCTATCGTACGATGCAACTTGATTTTGAGGAAGTGACCAGGCTTCTTGGGGACAATGAGGTGTTTGTTGTCCTCATGCAGATAGCAATCTTTGCCGTACTGTCTCAGTTGAATGGAGTGCCACCTGTTCGGCTTTTTGAAGCGAGGGAAGCCGATACCAGACACGTTGTTCTGTCGGGCCACAAGAAACCGTTTGAGGGACTTCGAGAGGCGATCGAGCCGCGCATCTGCACTGTGGTGGCTGGTACATGCTATACATGCTCTACATGCTCTACATGCTCACCTTGCCCTTTGAAGACCGTCTCAAGCTCATACTTGCTGGGGAATGTGCCATCAAGCTCATACTGTGCCATGATCGTCTCAAGCATGCCATTGTAAATGATGCGAGACTCAACCAGGCACGCCATGAGTTTGCGGGATTGCTCTGTATTCACGAACAAGCGGTACTCAAAGGTTCTCATGAGCATACTCTACTGCAAGCTATTAGAAAAATCAAGAGGCAAGGGAACACTCAACCCACGCCTCAAATAAGGAATGCCTTTTTTACCCCCGTGACTGAAGCCAGGGGCACTCAAAGGCGGTTTTTTTGTAGATTTAGGAGACGGTATCGTGGATTCGAAAACTGCATCCCACAATGATAAAGGGATCAAATTTGGCCTTATTTTTTTCTCTAGCAGTGAAACGGCTTTTAGTGGGGATAAATATCGCCTGGTAATCGAAAGCGCCAGGTTTGCTGACCGTCATGGCTTCTCTTCAATCTGGATCCCTGAGCGCCATTTTACTAAAGACGGTTGGCTTTACCCCAATCCAGCGGTGTTGCAGGCCGCGCTGGCCCGCGAAACCAGTCAGATCGGTTTGCGGGCAGGCAGCGTGGTAATGCCGCTGCACGACCCTATTCGCGTCGCTGAAGAGTGGGCAATGGTGGATAATCTTTCAGGTGGCCGCGTGGGTATTTCGTTCGCCTCTGGCTGGCATCCGAATGATTTTGCTTTCTTCCCAGAAAATTACGAGCAGCGCCACGCCGTGATGTATCGTGGCATCGAGACTGTACGTAAGCTCTGGCGTGGCGAATCCATTCAAGTGAAAAGCGGCACGGGCGAACTTGTTGATCTGAGAACCTATCCGACGCCTATCCAGCCTGAACTGCCTTTCTGGGTTACGGCTGCTGGCAATCCTAAAACGTTCGCGGGCGCTGGTGAAACCGGCGCGCATTTATTAACGCA
>DATAYF010000189.1:0-3273 GCA_036272735.1 Ktedonobacteraceae bacterium | reverse complement strand
GAGCTGATTGATGAGCCAGAAACCAACATCCCTTGCGGCCGAGAACGCGGAACCCTTTCAAGACAAGCAGGAATGTCCACCTGGCCAGATCGTGATTTTGAACGGGACTCCGCGATCAGGAAAGTCCAGCATTGCCACCGTGATCCAGAACACGTTTGAGGGGGTGTGGATGAATCTGGGGGTAGATCGGTTCAAGCAGATGACCCCAGAGCATTACCAGCCTGGGATCGGGCTACGACCTGGGGGTGAGCGCCCCGACCTGGAGCCTCTCATCGTGATCCTGTATCGCGCCATGTACGAGTCCATTGCTCTACACAGCCGCTTGGGGCTCAATGTTGTGGTGGATGTCGGGCATCATGACGCCTATGCTGTTCCACGAGGGATTCTCCTCACCTGTGCGAGGCTTCTGGAGGGTCTGCCGGTGCTGTTGGTGGGCGTGCGTTGCCCACTGGAGGTGGTCATGCAACGACGGAGCGCGACCTGGCCTGTCGGCACCCCCGATGATGGCTCAGTGCCACAGCCGGTGCGCTTGTGGCAGCAAGCCGTCCATGTGCCTGGGATCTATGACCTGGAGGTCGATACCTCGGTGCTCAGCTCAGAGCAGTGTGCAGACGTGATCCACCAGCGCCTCGAAGAGGGTCCACTCCCATCGGCGATCCTTCGCCTTGCGGCCATATCCACGGGAGAGTAACGCGCCCAAGTGATGCTCACCCGCTCGTACAGCGCAATCCCGACGTGCCGCTGCTCTGGTCGAGCGACACCACCATCAGGCGCATTTGCCTGGAGCTGCGTCTCTTGCCAGGGGCGGTGGCAACGACGCGAACATCGGCATCCTCGGTACGGCTCCAAAGGCATTCACTCAATCGAAGACCATCTATCACTCGATGGGTTCTTTGACGCACTGCTTCTGTCGTCAAGATGCTTGTGGTATCTATGACTGTTCAAAACAGAGCAGTAACAATGCTGCTCTGCTGCTCAAGAGCGAGACAGGAATAAGCTATACCCCACTGTCAGGCTCTCCCGCGCTTTGCGTGATAATCTCTGCAATAAGATAGTCAGGCAAGGTTTGTGTAGCTTCACAAGCAAAGTCTGAAAAAGGGTATGCTCTCGATAAGCTCATCTTTCACATAAATTGCGAGAGAGCCAACTATCGGCATGGTGTCACTTTTCATATTGGGCTAGATGACGTTGCCGACCACTTTGTACTCGCTCACGCTGCTCTGCCTTCCGTCGTGTGATACTTCTGCACAATAGTTTGCGCCTCGGGCTCTGGTATCTCGTTCAATCGCTCAATCAACCAGATATAACGTCTGCTTCCGTGAGTTTGCAACTCTGCTATCAGTCCCGGTCAATGTACGTCGATCTGTTCATTGAGTCAGGTACATAAACCGCTTCCGACCGGCTGTCTGTTATTGTTCGGAAGGTGTCGCTGCTCGTCGTAGTGACCATGTTTCGTTCTCACCGCATCGCCTCTACTTCGCGGCATAGCACCAATATGAACATCTTAGCATTCAGCTATCTTTGCAGGCTCTTTTGTCCAAGTTGGCGTAGATCGAGTGATAAATCGGCATGCGCACGATGAATCGGCACCTACGGATGGTGAGTGTCTCTACAGTTGATGTGTATTGGACCAATTCCTTGTGTCCGTGGAACCAGATATGAAGCCGATTGGTGGACACAAGGAATTGGTCCAATACACTTGTTTTTACGCTCAAATTCTTCTTATTTCAATGGCATTGCCCTTGCGGGGGTTGTTTCGATACGAATCGCAGGCTGCGCGATGTATCATCCCGATCAACGGTTGAAAGAAAACAAGCGAGTATTAGGCTTTCAAACCGGTTGTCGCAATACCCTGGATAATCTGGCGCTGCATAATAATATACACAATCAGAATCGGTAATACAGCAATCACCGAACCAGCCATCGTCAACGTCCATTGCGTAGCATATTCTCCACGGAACTCATTGAGCAGCATCGGAACAGTGAACAAATTGGGGCTATTGAGCATGATCAGCGGATAGATGAAGTTGTTCCACTGACCGATGAAAGCAAAAATGCCTAAAGCGGCAAGGGGCGCGCGCAAGAGGGGGAAGATGACGCGCCAGAAGACCACCCAGCGATTTGCTCCATCAACAAGGGCAGCCTCTTCCAACTCCGGTGGAATGCCTTTGATAAACTGGCGCATTAAGAAGACGCCAAAGGCACTAAACAAAGCAGCCGGAACAATCAGCGATAGATGGTTATCGATCCAGTCAAGATCGCGCATAATCAGGAACAGCGGAATCAGGGTTAACTGGAAGGGGATCATCAATGTTGCCAGGAAGACGATGAAGAGCGTATCACGTCCGGGGAAACGAATACGCGCAAAGGCGTAACCGGCCATTGAACAGGTAAGCAACTGACAAACAACAACGGTCAGAGCGATATAGGCACTATTGAAGTACGCCTGACCAAAGGGCATAGCGCTTAACGAAGCCGGATAATTGCTCCATTGCACAGGATTCGGAATCCAGGAGGGCGGAACACTAAAAGCCTGAGCGTTATTCTTAAGCGACGTCAGGACCATCCAGAGGAAAGGGGCAGCCATAATTACAGCCCCAATAGTCAGAATCACATAGATAATCGCAGATCCCAGCGTTCCGGCGAGGCTAAAGTGGCGGTGCTGCGATTGATGGCCCGTTGCACTGCTGCTACTCGCAGCAGGAGTAGTTGCTCTACTTAATGTTTCTTGCGACATTTGTCGTCTTCTCCTTACTCAAACATGTACACAGCGCTCGAATCAGGCTTCATAATGGACCCAGCGATTTTGAAGTCTGTATTGGAAGAGCGTCAACACCAGGAGAATGATAAATAGCACGACTGCTGAGGCACTGGCGTTACCAAACTGGAAAAGCTGGAAACCTTGCTTGTAGAGCAAGTACACGATGGTATAACTATCTTTGCCGGGACCACCATCGGTCAGCACATAGGTAAGATCGAACACCTGGAACGAACCGATAACAGACAGAATGGTTGCCATGAAGACGGTAGGAGACAGGAGAGGCAAAGTTACGCGCCAAAAAAGCTGAAATCTGTTCGCACCGTCAATGCGGGCCGCTTCTGAGTAGACGGCGGGGATATTTTGGAGTCCGGCGAGGAACAAGACGGTGTTGAATCCTAAGCCCTGCCAGATACTAACAATAGCAATTGCGGGAATTACAAAGTGCGAATCGGTTAGCCAGTTAGGACCGTTAAAATGGAACCACAGGCGTAGTAACTGGTTAATCAGTCCAT
>DATAYF010000188.1:0-7396 GCA_036272735.1 Ktedonobacteraceae bacterium | reverse complement strand
TGGCTGAATCTCGTTGCCGCGCTGACAAACGGCAAGCAGATCGCGCGTGAGTTGTCGATTGTTGAACGGACGTAGGGTGACGTGGACGGCCTCATGGTCCCACTGGATGCGACCTGGTAACCGAAAAAATGGCTGGAGACGCTGCCATGTGGCATGTGTATAGGTGGAAGGAAAGAAACGATCCCGGACCCACATCGCCAAGTTCGCTAATGCGAGCTTGCAGACTGTCATAATCTGATCTTTGCGGTTATCCAGTTCGTACATCAGGCGTTCATTGGCTGCGAGATCCTCTAGAGCACGTAAGAGTTCCCGCTGTTCGCGACAATACCGTTCATGCTTGGTGCTTTCCCAGTGGCTGTTCTCTCTGATGCGAGCGACGCGCTGCCACAACGGCTCTAACTCGGCATCCACCTCAGCTTTCAGCTTTTTACTTTCCGCTCGCAGTTGATAGGAACTCATCCCTTGAGCTTCCAGTTCCCAGGTCCGTTCATTGAGCGCGCGATACAATTGTTCACTGCGCTCCTTGGTTTGCTTCCACAATTTCGTGGACAGAGCGCTGGCGCGATGCGCTTTCACCCGCGCAGCCTCCCCCCAGCGTTGGACATTCGCCAGCCGTTTCTCCCATGCCTCCCGTTTTTTGTTCACCTTCGAGTTGACCACAGGCGTCTTGGCAAAACCGTGATTGATGTCCAGACCGAGAGGCAGAAGCCAGTCTTTGATCACATTCTCTTGGGTGGGCCACCGATGGATGTAGGTCTGGGCAAGGGCAAGCGCATCGATCTGCTTAGTCGTTGTCACGATGGGAATGAGTTTCGGTTCGCTCGCAGAAGCAGGAGCAGGGGTTGCCTGCCAGCCTTCTTGCCACCAGGCGACCTCTTCCTGTCTGATGTCGTCCCACCAGGCGCGGGGAAGATCCTCTTCTGAAGGAGCACAGGGCACTTCTTTGCGCAAGTCACGGATCAACGCTACCGTGAGTCTGAGCGGTTCCTCATCCTGATCGGGACGAGCCAGCAGAAATTGAGCGGGAGCGACCTCACGGAGTATTGTGCCCCGGCGATCCACCGTGAGGGGAACGAACACTCCGACGTTGCTGAACGAGTCGAGTCCAACGTACTGGTTCGTCTTGAGGATGGTAGTCAGAGTACGTCCTTGAGCTTGTAACTGCGCGAGAAATTCCGCTGCCATGGCCTCACGATCCACCACGAGATTGGTCAGATGAAGCGCTTCGGTCGCTTGTTCACAACGGGTCAGTATGGAAGGAATACCGGCGGTCAGATGCAAATCGCCGCGGTGGGTTGTGGGAAGCCGTGGATGGCCCTGCTCATCATGCAGCAGCGTCAACGCCCGGCAGCTCAAGATTTTGCCCGAGCGACCGATCAGCCCTCGCGGAATCAAGGTTTGGGTGTAGACGGGCTTGCGATGGCCATCCAGGTAAAAATGAGATGAGGAGGCATTTTGCGTTGCATCAACTGCATGCCACAAGGAGGCCGCCCAACAGACCAAGGCATCGGTTAGAGCGTGATCTCCATCAAGTTGCGAAAGCTTCAGGAGAAAGCGTTCAGTGTGACGATAACTGTAGGGGCGCGACCGATTAGTCAGCAAGACAAGTTCCCGCCCCGTATAGCTGCGTAAATCCCAGAAACGGTGGAGTCCTACCACCGGCAAAAACAAGAGGGTGAGTAAGAGCGCCTGTTGCGGGTCGAAAAGACGTTGTGATGAGGACTGGCGTCTACCTGAACTGCACTGTTTGGCTGGCAGCGCTGCTTCCAACTGGGAGAGAAGGTTGGTTTCGTGGACAGCCGCCAGCAACAACAATCCCCCTGCCCCTTCCTGCCACTCTTGTTTTGTCGCAGGGCCGTTCAGTTTTTTTTCGTACATTGCGACGGGTTGCTGATTCCGAGCGTGGCGCGGACTCGGTTGATTTGGCTCACACTGACCTGAAGGGAAAAACGCTCGGCAAGCTTCGTTTGGATCTCGTGACCTGGCGTGTGAGGACCTTGCGCGCCCGCGTCTCTTCCAGAAATGTGCGCACCTCCCCTCGCAGTTTGCTGGGGTGTCCATGTCTGCCGTCCTGCGCAGCTTCACCTCCCATGAGATGCACCCGCTGGCGGAGTCGAAAAACCGTCGAGCGGCTCATAGGGAGACCCATTTCTTGTATGGCCTCGGGCTTCGACAGTCCTCGTTGTATTGCCGCCACAAATCGGACTTTAGCAGCATGTCGTTTTTGTGATTTTTCCATGCTCTTTCTCTTGAAACAGATGAATCTCTTTCAAATCATCTCAGCTCTCGGTGATTGCGCCTCAGAAAGACTACAAGAGGCAGATTGCGCACACGTCTCGGTCCTGTCCACGTCCCTCATGTGAGGTGTTCAGCAGCCTCCTGTTGGATCTTGCGTAACGTGAGTTCTGGATAAGCCCAGTTGCTCAATTGATGACAACAGGACAGAACGTTTAACTACGCCTGCGCTTCTAACTCTTCAACAGTCCGGGTAATCAGTTGCACTACCTGCTGAAGCATCTCCGCGTTAAAGGCAAACTTCGCCCCTGCCGCTTCATACAGTTCGGGCACCGTTCTTGTTGCGCCTAGTGAGAGTGCGAAACGATACTGGCGGATTGCTGTCTGGGGAGCACGCAGATAGTTGTCCCAGATCTGCAAAGCGCCCAGCGCGGCAAAGGCGTACTCGATGAAGTAGAACGGGAGGCAATAGAAGTGCAACGTCCCTTGCCAGCGATTTGCGCGCTCTGTTTCCAGGCCGCTCCAATCAATTTCTGGCAAATAACGTTGTGTGAGTTCCGCCCACTTTTGCCGGCACTGTTCTGGGTTGCTTCCCTGTTCAGGATGATCATAAATCCAGTGCTGGAAAGCATCCCCCATAGTGATAAACGGCAGGTAGCGCGTGAGTACATTCTCCACGTGCTGGATGCGCAGGCGCGCTGCCTCCTGTTGTGTACAAAAGCCAGCCTCATGCAGATGCATCGCTCCGATAAACTCCATGCTGGTTGAGGCAACCTCGCCAAACTCTAGTGGTACGGCCTCCTCTTTTCGCTGGTGAATGTAAGGGAGAGGGATGGTCTCAAAGACGTGGAAGGCATGCCCCATTTCGTGAAAGATCAACGGCACAACGTCAGTAATCGCATTCGCGTGCCCAAAAATGAAAGGACGGCGCCTGACCTCTAGCGGCAGATTGTAGCCATCGTCCGCTTTGTTTGGGCGCTCCTCCAGATCGAAAAGCTGCTCCTGGAGCATGGTCTCAAAGTAGCTTCTCAGTTGGGGATCGATCCGCTGAAAAACGGGGATGCACTGCCGCAGCAATCCATCGACATCAGAGATATGGCGCGGCGCCTCGCTCGCCCGTGGATCGACCTGCATATCCCACGGGCGTAGTTTCTCCACACCGAGAAGCTTCCGCCGTTTCTCGTAGAGCTGGCTGGCCGCCGGCACGATAACCTGCTCAACAGCCCTGTGGAATGCCTTGCAATCATCCGGGGTATAATCAAAGCGCAGCAATTGCCGCCAGCGATAATCGCGGTAGTTGTCATAACCGGCGTTGCGCGCAATCTGCTGGCGCAAATGCATCTTTTTAATCCAGAGTGCATCGAGCTTTTCGCGATCCTCAGCTTCACACTCCGCAATAGCACGCCAGGCTCGTTCTCGTTGTGCGCGATCAGGATGAAACAGGACATTTTCCACGGCGGTCTTTGGTATCTCTTCCCCGTTCCACGTGCTCATTTGCGCTCCGCCAATCTGGTAGTATTCGTCATCCAGAGCCTTGTCTTCATTCAACAGTGACAGATTCTCTTCGCGGTAAAGCGCTGCTTCCGCACGCAGATTGCGCAGGGGAATCGCAAAACCCTCCGGCTCCAGCCCGCTGGCAAGCAAACGTTCCTTCATCTGCTGATCCAGTGCCTGTTGTGGAGTAGAGACTGTCTCCATGAAGCGCTGTTTCCTGCGGGGACGCTCTTCGTCCGCCGTATCCCTTGTGCATTCAATCTCCAGGCGTTTCATTGTCTCGTCGACCAACGCGCTCAAATCCGACCACCGGGCCATCCAGAGCTGGAGCGTCTCCGGCGCAAGAGGACTCTCCAGTAATTCCCGGTACCAGGGTTCAATCTCTGCCCAGCTTAAACGTTCAAATGCTTCGCTCGTCTGAGCAAGAGGTGTGAACATACATGAAACCTTTCTTCTTGATCGATGTGAGTTCTGGATAAGCAGACTCGCCTCCGATGCGGTAGAATAGGAGTGAACAAACACCTTCTATCTCTCATCGGAGGAACCTGACCATGAGTCTACTCGAATTGTTTTGTGCTGCCGATGACTTCATGTTGAGGCTTATCCGGAACTCACGTTGTGTAGCCATTACTCGAAAATGTGCGAGAGGCGGAATACCGAGTTGCCTACAAACGCCTTGCGGATCCGCAAGGTGCTCTGGCGATGGATCTGCATACTCCAGACACCAAAAGAGCTGATAGATGGGTCTCCTCTGAATAAGAGCGCGAGTGTCTCGCTCCAAGGAATCCTCACACATATTGCTTTTCTGATAGAGTTCTACTGGTGAAAAAACGGCTGTAGATGTGTATGTACCCACTCCTATGATACCCCGACAGCGGTGTTCCAGTCTAGATGCGTCCTCTTTGCTGTTTGACTGAAACCCTGATGAAGACATATTGCTATATAGAGGGTACGCAGCAAAACAAAAGAGCGATTCAAGTGGCTTGTATCCTGCCTTAAATCGCTCTTTTGTTTTGGTTAGTAGCGCATACGGGGTGTGACAAGAGTTGTTTTTGGCTGTCTCCTATTGGAGTTCTATCGTAATCAGATTTTGGAGCCTCTGACCCTCAGCAATAATTCATAAGCCCTGGTGCCTGATTCCAGATGCCAATTACCTCCTCTACATTCACATACATTCACAACAAATTTCCACCGATTGCGCGAGAAGCTCTCCATTCAACTGCAGTGGCGCCCGGACACACTAGAAATTGCCACTGGCGCCTCCTCCTCCACCTCCGCCACTGTTCCCATTGCCACCGCTGTTCCCTCCACTACTCCAAGTATTCGAGTTGCGCCAACCATAGCTCCTGGAAGAGCCTCCCAGGCCATTGGCCCGCATCACAAGACTGACTATGAGACTCCCTACGATCAGAACAGCGAGCACGATCCACGGCAAGCCCGCACGCACCCCATTCCAGAAGCGATCGCTTGCACTCTGAAGGGCATTGAGTGCATCCACCGTTGCTTGCGTATAGTTATCATGTGTCCGTTGCATGGTCGCCGCGAAGACTTGAATCGCATTATTATAATGACTTTGTGGAATAGTGACGCCAGAACCCGCATAAATCGCGAGATGCCGTGTAGAGACATCAACGCCTATCTCTACACTCTGGTCCGCATCGCCGTTTCTCACCAGGAAACTCGTAGAAGGGATATTAAAGCCACCAGGATAGGTACTACCTGGTACCGTCTGAGTGCTAAAGAGTTCGCAGCCAACCTGCTGTGTGGGATCACAGTAGGTGCCGCTACCGGTGCCCGTGGTGTTGCTGGTCAGTCCCTTGACCGAGGCATCAAAATCGCTATTGGATCCTTTAAAGATCGTCGTTGTAAAAATATCAACGGTGTAGGAGAATGGATCGGTATATTGCCGGATGGCTGCTGTATTGAGGACTTGTGCATCGTCTGCAATCGTGCCGGTCGCCGCGCTTACCTGTCCAGGCCAAAACAGGCAAGCGAAACAGGAGCCAATGAAGAGCAGAGCCAGCCAGCGGAGGCCAGCTTTTCGGCGGATCAAGAGGTGCATATGCTCTATCCCTTCCTTCTTATGATGCGTCTCTAATAAGCAATGAGAACCCTCTGATAGAGTAAACGGGCAATGAGACATTTTATCTCATCACGCTTTCCCAGAAGAGGACTTAGCCACCATACCTTGCATGGGAATAGGCTAAAATCAGCAAATGTTGAAGCTATCAGAGCCTGCTCCTGGCAGGTGGCAGGGGAATGAACAGAAGGAACAGGTTTCAGAGCATAGCAAGCTATTAGATGAGACAGGAAATTGGGAGAGAAACCGATCAACTCCCATCATTTTTGCTAGACAACACTAGGCAAAATTTGAACTATCCGTACTCAAAAAGCCCATCACTCGGCCCGAAAGCAGGGCTGAAAAAGCCTGCTGGGAGGTTCAAATCCTCTCACCCGACTCCGTGACTGGCTCACTTTGGTAATGCTCATTTGTTTACCGCAACAAATGGTGGTGGGTAGTATCACATCCGGCTTCTTGGAGTTCCCGCCACCATTTGCTTCACGTTTTTGAGCAAGCCCGAACCTTTTGCAGAAAGATGGCTACCTGAGGGATTTGTGTAAGTCAGTAGTGAATTTCATCACTGCATACGGGGAGGACCTTGCCGAATTCGGAGGCGCTGTGCAGCAGGATCGCGATTCCATACTGATTCAATCCACCATGTTACTCCAGCCTCAGCATAAGGTGAAATGATCGCAGTTGCTCTCTCTAAATCATCTCCTGGCGTTTCTGCTTCAGTAATGACATCCAATGGTGTGGAGAGAAGACGCTGCTGTTCGATCAACGCTTTCCATTGGCGAATCTCATCTGGAGTTCCTTGCAGCAATACCCCATCAGCCTGTGCCGCCCGTTGGAGTTGGCTCTTTTTCGCTCCTCCAACCACCCAGATGGGAATACGGGGCTGTTGTAGAGGCGGCAAACCACTCATCTCTTCTACATGATAGTACTTTCCATCGAAAGCAAATGGCTCAATCCGCCAGAGTCCATTTATGATGACCAGACCTTCATCGAGCATCTTGGCCCGTATTTTGTAATCCTTTGACGTTCCTGTTCGATCCAGTTCGATCACTCCTAGACCAACAGCTACCATGACACGCCCTCCAGAAAAATGATCCAGTGTGGCAGTCTCAAAGGCGACCGTCCAGGGAGCGTGTTGAGGTAAGGCTGTGACCATCGTCCCTAGACGAAGCGATTGTGTCTGTGCGGCAAGAGCAGTGAGCGTTACCCAGCAGCTTCCCCACTCGTCAGTCACGAATACTCCATCCCATCCTGCGGCCTCGGCAAGCACCGCCATCGTAATCTTCTCCTGGAGAGAACCCAGCAAAACAATACCATACTTCATGAAACAGACCTCTTTCCTTGTATCTTGTACTCAAAAGATAGCATACAGATCCTGACACCCCTTGTCATCTTTCATCCCGTGCAACCAAGGCTGTTCCATCTTTACGAGAGGCTTCTCATTGCATTTCAAAAATATCACTGTTAGTAGTTCAAATCTTCTCACCTTGCCAAAGGAGATATGAACTCACTACAGCAACGACTACAGCAACCCGGACAAAAAACAGAGGAAATAGACCAACACCCAAAAACACAAAACAGCCTCTAGAG
>DATAYF010000187.1:0-11036 GCA_036272735.1 Ktedonobacteraceae bacterium | reverse complement strand
CTAATACCTGGCAATCGGGCACAGTGATCAAAGTACAGAGTCGTGTATTTGATTTGCAGGGCAGTAGCGTGCCAAATGGACTAGCTCATATGTCCATTGCCCTTTTACCATTGACGCAATCATCGAGTACAATAATGAACGTACAGGCTCGGCTTCCCTTGCACATAGTTAGTGCTCCGAGCGCAGTTACATCAACCAACGATACGACCGCTTTACAAATAAAGCAGTTACAGCTCGTACCATAAGTATGCGACAAGTATGCGACGAGCACAACGACAAAAGCAGTGACGATTTCCCATGGCTCCAAGCCTGGAATGGTAAAACGAAAGAGGATGTAGTGATGGGCATTTACCTGGGTCAACTCCCGCCCGCTGAATTTGCGCGCTTGAAAGCAGAATTGGCTGAGACGCTCGTGGCAAACTTTTGCTATCCACGCTTTTTTGACTGGCGCACGAATTCGTTGCGCACGCGTCCTGTAGATCGGGCCAAGCGGCAAGAAGTCTGGTTGTACCTGAGTTCCTTCGATTTTGCCGCCTGGAGTCGGTTAGATGTGACAACCCCTGACTTTCAGAATCAGGTCGAGCGCCTCTTTATTCAGTTTGTCCAGCATAATCGTAGCTTCTTCGGGAACCAGGGACGCAAACGCATGCCGGATGTACGCATGCTTATTGGCACGGCATCTGCTTCAGTTGTGCAGGGCTTACGCAAGCATATCACCAGGCAAAAGCAAGAGAAGTCCACTTTTGGGAGTCCGCGTCCAGTTGTTTCGTGGCTATCCCAAAACGCTGATGGAAGCTCTGAGCCAGGTTGGGAGGAAATCTCGGCTGCTACATTGCTACTTCAGCAACAATTGCAAGAATTGCGCGGTGAGGCGAAAAGCACAGTGTCAGCGAACGGTAAAGCTAGCTCCAATGGGAATACACCTACACCCACACGACACTCGACACGTTCGCAGCCATTGGGGAACGTGAATGGAGAGTTGTCATATGATGAGATACACAAAACTCCCACCATCGCAACTCCATCGGCACCACTCCATAATCGTCCGGTAACGTCTGCACCTTATGAACGTGGAAATGGTGTTGCACAAAAACCGGCTGCTACCGTCGAAAATCCTGCGTCTGTGCGTCAATCTGGGCCTCTTTCCCCGGCAGCAGAGGATGCTAACCAGGGACGGCTCAAGGGTTCGGTCGCTGCCTCTGCTGATGCTCCTGTCACTCCACGGAAGTCGGAACCGCTACAGCACGCCCCAGTCGATCCTTCCGAGATGGCAACGACGCCGGTTGCCAAGCCTAAGCCGGTCGCGCCAGCTTCCGCTGTTACCGCTCCCCCATCGGTGGCCACCAAGCCGAAACCAACGCCTAGCCGCCAGGTGACGCAAGCTACGGCGGCCGCCACGGATGTTGCTTCAGGGCAACGCGGCATTATGACGATTGGGGACGATGACATGGCTATTTTTGAACAACTCCGTCTCCAATTGCTTCTCTGGTTGCGTGTCGAGGCCATTCGCGCTGGTTTAGAGATCTCTGGGCAAAGCCCATTACAACTGCTGGATTCACTGCGTCAGCAAGGTAGGGTGGATGAGACGCGCTTACAGGTCGTCTCAACGCTACTTAATTTATCGAATCAAGTCATCAAAACTGGCCAGGTCAGTATTCTTGACTATAAACAGGCGCTGATGTTCCACCTGATGCACACGAGAAATTTCTGAAAGCTCCCCGTTCTAAAGCAGCGGGGGTTCGGAGCCGTCCTTCCACGCTTTCAGCCTGCCTCGGGTGAGGGTGAAGGCTGACTCTTGTGTAGGTTGACTCGAACTGCCAGGCCGACGCGCTCTGGCCTGCGCACAGCCCAGGCTTCGGGGCAATACTTGCCCCTCTCGCGCGCGTTGTTGCACTCGCTCGTATGCGGCCTGCAGGCGCGCTTCCGCACCTTCGAAGGCGAACAACGTACCGGGCACACGAGGGGATGGGTTCTGCTGGATCAAGATAGACGGCCAGAAACGCCGAGTAGAGATCCCGCTGCACCGGGCCAATGCCACACGGACACTGGTGAAGCCGCAGCGAGAGCGGCTTTTTGACGCATTGCCCACAGCCATGACAGAATTGGCTCAGCCTGGTGGTACGCGGGGAGACTTCGGTCAGGGTGCCGCCCGTGCGTGGCCCCGGTGCGTCTGAGCAGTGCTAGAAACAGCCCTGGAGCTCGCAGTCCCACGCTTTTCCCGTATTGCTTCTGCCAGGCCGTATAGGAAATCTTTTCGAGGATGACGGTGTTGCCCACCTCCACGATTGCATGGACCCTTTGGCCATGCAAGCTTTTACGGTGAGCGGCCAGTTGGCGTTCGCGGGTGGCTTTGCGCTGCCGCCTCTTCTGGTAGCTCTTGCTCTGTTTCCAGACCCGCGGCTTTTTGCCGACCCGTTTCTTGATGCGCCCGCGTTCGTCGTAGTGCTCGGGGTTCGCCGCCCGCCTCTGCCGGTCCATCTTGCGAAGCACTCGGCGCATGGCCTTCTCGTCGGCAGCGAGCTCCTCGCAGAAGACCGAGAGCATGGCCTCTGCCTCCCCTGGCACGACGGCAATGCTGGAAGGTCCCAAATCCAAGCCAATAATTTGGGTGCCAATGGCATGCTTGGGTTTCTGCAGGGGCGTGCCCTCCAGCGCCAGTTGCACAAAGTACCGGTAGCCGTGATCATCTGCTCCGGCAGCACGCGCGCTGCTGGCCTGGCGTTGGATCAGTCGGCAATACTTGATTGGGTGGGTCAGACCATGAGTGACTACCGGGTCCTCCCAGTCGATGAGCGCTTCGATCCGGTTACCTTTCCAGATCAGCCAGCCGTGATTGCCCTGGCTTTGGTGACTGAAGCACAAAGCGCAAGCCGGTATCGTTGCGTTTGTTCTCCAGGCTTCCGAGTCCTCGCCC
Source organism: Ktedonobacteraceae bacterium (assembly GCA_036272735.1). Classification (GTDB taxonomy): domain Bacteria; phylum Chloroflexota; class Ktedonobacteria; order Ktedonobacterales; family Ktedonobacteraceae; genus DATAYF01. The sequence goes on along the minus strand of DATAYF010000187.1, from coordinate 8,122 downwards.
CCGGCTTTTGAAGCGCACACGGCGAGCGTGCCCCAGACACACACGGTTGAGGGCACGATAGGCGCGGGTAGCCAGGGTCTGCGCCAGCACGGCATCGATGTGCTCAGCAATCCAACAGCAACACGCCGTTGTGGCGTAGGTATGCAGAGCGTACTCGCTAAAGCCGTACTGCGCGCGCAGAGTGGTGAAGGCGGAGGCGCGTGCTTTCTTTTGGGCCCGAGGTATGGCTCGTGCAGCCTGCCAGGCAGGATCAGCCCGCATGCGACGCAGACGGCGTTGCCCCTCTGAGAGGAGCGCATTGTAGAGCGCTCGTCCTGCTTTCCAGATGAGCCCGGATCCGCGCCGCCTGGCTTGCGGAAATGACCAGAGGCAGTTCCAGTAAAAAAGTGGGCGTCTGGTGCTTTTGCTTCTATTGCTTCTTCATACGCTGCTTTGTCTTACAGGCTCCTGGGTGCTAAAAGAACGTCTGTTCCAGGGATAGCAGCTTCCCTGTGCGGTGTCAAGTGTTTCTGATCCGTGTTTTGTTTGTCTGACTGCCTGCCGCCTCTTCCCCTCCTCGAAGGAACGGCGCTTCATCCCCCGCTTCAAAAGACGAGGGCTTTCGCGCTCGGTTTTCTGTAATTATTGGATTGGCGTCCGCCAATCAGATAATATTGAACCATTTCCGTAAATCGCTGCTTAAGATGCAGGAGAAAAATACATATGCCTAACGTTAAGGGAACATTTTATGGTCGTGTGCGCCGGACAGCGTATAACCTTTGGGTTGGTCCGGACTATATACAGCATCCTGATCCAGGTAATTCTTTGAGTGGTACGGGTGTTCTGCGCCTTGCCATGCGCAAAGGCATAACAGCGAAGCCGATGATCGAATCGCGGGCCGTGTATACCATTTTAGATCCGGGCAATCCAAAGGATGCCATACTCCGTGCCATTTATTGGGATAATCCAAACATCGCACCCACCACCCATGCAACCCCGTATGATACGCCATTTACGATACCAGCCAAATTTGTGCAAATACCATTGGAGTTACTGCAACAGTGGATAGGTTCGTTGGAAAATCTGCCCACTACTATTCAGACGACATCGCATGAAGACGATAGTATGCCAATTTGCACATTGAAGGTGGAGACAAACGCTGTTACGAGCCGCTTTGAAAAAACCTGGCAAGTCATTGAGGGCGAGAATAGTGAACTCAATCGTGCCTGGCAAGCGATCTGGCAACAGATGGGGCAAGCATTACAAACAGCGCCGGTCGTTACTGGCCTGGAGGAATCTTTTTCCGATCCGAAAGTAGAAACAGAGAGGTATGATTTGCATGCGTATACACCGTCATTGAATTTACCATGATGGTGTGAGGCGGGATGTCACCGCACCCATTACCTTGTGAGGTGACATCCCGTTTGCTTAGCTTGTCACAGCTACTCTAAAATGCGCTCGTAGGTGTAGAAAATCTCGCCCTTCGTCTCGTAATCGATACCGCCGAGCGCGTCATTGACGAACACCATATCAGGAGCGTACATACGGATAGCATCGAGTTCCATCTCCGCCAGGCGTCTGCGCAGATCGTACGCAATCAAGCTGATCGGCTCAATCGCGGTACCATCGATGTAGCCAACGGAGAGACGTTGTTGCTCGTTCTCTTCGCGCGGCTCGGCGATTGCCAGGCCATCGATACGTTCCCAGCGACGCAGCAGGTAAATTTGTTGCGCCACGATCTTCGCACGCAAGAATGTTTCGCTAATCTCCTGCGCCGCAAAGCCGACGTAGTACAGGCCACCCGTCGTTGGAAAAATATTTGACCCATTTAGATGATGAATGATCGCTTCCAGATCTTCCAGCGTGGCTAGTTGCGTCTTCTCAGGGCCATGCTCCGATGCTGCGCGCGCCAACGGCGCTGCCTGGTACAGGGCAAACACCCCCACGCGGCGCATGTAGTTGCTCTCGCTAATGTGAATTGAACGCTCGTTGCCATAGTGCGTCACGAGGCGCACGATCTTCGCGCCACGCCGCATGGCTTCAGCAATCGCCGCCATGTTCATCTCGCGCGCCAAGCCGCGTTGACGATACTGTGGGTCTACCCGTAAGCCTTCCAGCCAGCCTTGGGTCTCGCTGAGCATTTGCAGGTGAAGTATGCCTGCTGGTTGCTCATCAACAGTTGCAACCAATAACTGACCGTGAGCCTCGTCGGTCAGCCATTGCTCCCACACATGTTGGACATAATCGCCCCACTCCCAGGTATTCACACAAAAAGCCAGGATGGTCTCGCGATCCTCTGCGCGGGCCGGACGTACTTCGATGTGTTGTATCATTACGAAAAATTGCCTCCTCTTCCATACTGAATATAGCGGCAAATCGGCTATGCAGTCAATAGAGGTTGCATCGCGAAACTCCGCAGCGGAGCTAATCGTAACCATAATATATCCCAGAAGATAGGCCACACCAGGCGGAGAGAATAATGTCACAACAACAACAGCCGGAACCACGCGACAACCAGGAGCCAAGCAAAGAAAATGATCAGAAAGGCCCAGAGAAGGTGCAGGAAAATATTGCCGATATCGTTGGGCAGGCACAGCACGAGGTCGAGCGCAGCCACGAACCGTGGTATCGCGTCTCACGGCGCGCTGGCATCGTTATCGGCGTGTATCTCGTGCTCTTCGTGCTGTTTACACTGCTGGCGTTTTTTGTGCATTCCCATCCTATCATTCCTGTAGATGTTGCGATCACCCAGGAGTTTCAGGAGAATCAAGCGCCCTGGCTCAAAGTTCCTATGTTCGCCATAAGCTACTTTGGCAGCCATTTTATCGTGTTTGGAGTCATCATTGTGCTTACCGCGCTGGTGTTCTGGCTTGTGCGCCTCCGACTGGAAGCATTGTTCATTCTCGGTCAATCGGTGGTTAGTTCACTGCTCAACGAGCTAATAAAGTATATCGTGAGTCGTCCGCGTCCGAGTGCAAGCCTGGTCGATGTCATGCAAAAAGCTGGTGGACAGAGTTTTCCTAGCGGGCACGTTATGGCTTACGTCGCCTTCTTTGGTCTGCTGTTTTCGCTCGCGCTCATCATCTTCAAGCGAGACCGTTGGTGGCATTACACCCTTTTAATCGTGACAGGACTCTTTGTCGTGCTCGTTGGACCTTCGCGTGTCTATCTGGGGGATCACTGGGCTAGCGATGTGCTTGGGGGCTACCTTTTCGGCGGTCTCTTGCTCGGCATTAGCCTGTGGATATATATCAAATTAAAGGAGCGTGGCACGCTAGACCGACCCGTGGCGTCTGCCCACAACATCCCTCCCAAAGCAGTCCCTTTACAACGTTGAGGCAGGGAAATTGTGTGGTTAAAACGGCAGCATTTTGTTTTGCTGCCGCCTGTGCTTTATTCCTCTGACTTTGGCTCCTCTGGTTCCTCGGCGTGTGCTTTCGCAGCTTCATCATGAGCGGTGGGTGTACTGTTATCGCCAGGCTCTGCATGCGCCTGATTTCGCTCCACAGCGACCACATCATGGCCCAGCGCTTCAAGTCGCTTTTGCTCTTCCAGGACATCATCGCGCCCTTCGGCGGGCAGTGGGGCTAAGCTCTGCTCTGATGGCTCTGCACCATCGTAGTCATCGCCACTATCCACAACCTCGGTCTCGCGATGTTCAGTATCGGGTTGTGCTGTCTGTTGTGATGCTTGCTTGTGCCCGGCACGCAACTGGGCTAATCGTTGTTCCAGGCTACTTGTAGCAGTCTGGCTGATGGTAAGACTATGGTGAGCTTTTGCAAGTTTCTGCTCAGCTTTTTGCTCATCTTTCCTGGCCTGTTTGAGCTTGAGTGTTAGCTTAGCTTCCTGTTTGGCCTGTTTCTTCTGCTGCTTCTTACTCTCGCTTTGAATGTGTTGTGTCTGCTCTTGAATGTCCTGCTTTGCCATATGCTTGCCCCTTCATAAAATAGACAGAGCAACTACGATAAAGGATAGGTCTTACTACAAATACGAAACCCAGGCGCTTGCCGTCTCATAGCGTAGCAAACTGCCGGATGCATGCAAATTCCCTGGATAAAGTTTCGCACCTGGATAGTTAGATAGGTGGCAAGCATTGACGGTCGTCAATACTTGCCACCTATCTAACGAGAGGGATAACGAGGGATATGACGAAGCGCGTTAATTCGAGCCTTTTTTGACGGTGAGGCCCACGATGCCGATGATCGCTAACACGATGCCAACAATAACAACGGCATAACCTCGCAGGGGATGAAGCGAGGCATACTGTAATGCGAACAGCAAAACGAGGCCGATAATCAGTACGATAATCCCCACAACGATGATCCCAAGAGCGAGCTTACGATCAATGATACTTGTACCTGCCATGGATAACTCCTTTTACAAAAAATAAATACCTGTGCCGAAGCAAGTTTGCAAATGCATTATATAAAATTTGATGGCAATACGTCCATCCCTAGGACTTTAAGAAACAACAAGTACACTTTGAATAGGACCAAATCATGTGGTAGAGTGGAAATAGAGATAAAGTACGATAGAGGATTGCTAACAACTTATGGAATTAAACGACACGACCGATTATCAACGCTGTTTTGCTTGTGGACAGCAAAATCCCTATGGACTACAAATGAACTTCCGGCTCGAAGGGACAAGCGTGGTCTCCGATTTTCAACCACGCGCAGAATACCAGGGCTTTCCTGGCGTGATTCATGGTGGCATCATTGCCACTATCTTCGACGAGGCGCTCAACCGTACATCGATGCTCGCCGATCAACCCGGCTGGTCGATGACAGGGCGGCTGGAAATTCGCTATCGCCGCCACGTGCCTTATGGTCCATTGCTGCGCGTCACCGGCTGGCTTGGTCAGCAGCGCGGCCGTATGCTTCAGGCCAATGGGAAATTGACCCTGGCCGATGACGAGAGCGTTGTGCTGGCTGAGGCGCAGGGAACGTTTATGATGCTCCAACCGGAAATGCGCAACAAACTGATGCAGGAGTATCCAGGTATGCGCGACTTCTTTGAAGGAGATAATGTCTGACGATGGGTACAAAAAAGCTCCGTTACGTTAGAGTAACGAAGCTTTTTTTTCTACTGCCGCCCTATTGAATTTCCGGGGGTTGCGCCGCCGGTGGTTCCATGGGAGGAGGTGGCGGGGCAATCACACCAGGAGCGGCTGGGGCTGGCTCCAACTTGTCCTTCGAGACATGCACATCCGTTTCCTCCAGGATCGTCGCCAGTTGCTTGGCATCGATGGTCTCGTGGGTGTGCAGAGCTTGCGCGATGCGGTCCAGGGTAGCACGATGCGTGGTTAGCAAGTCGATAGACTTCGCGTAGCCTTCACGAACCAGGCGCTGCACCTCGTCATCGATAATCTCCGCCGTCTCTTCACTATAATCCGACGGAGCACCGGTATCGCCGCCACCTGAGAATGGGCTCTGGCGCTCACTGAATGAGATCGTACCCAGGCGCGGACTCATGCCCCAACGCGTGACCATCTGGCGCGCAATCATCGTAACCCGTTGCAGATCATTTTCAGCGCCCGTCGTCACTCGTCCAAACACGACTTGCTCAGACGCTCGCCCACCTAGCGCGGTGACGATCTGCGCTTGTAAGTACTCCTTCGCGTAGTTGTAACGATCATCCAACGGCGTATACATCGTGACACCTAGCGCCTGTCCACGTGGGACAATGGTCACTTTGGTGACAGGATCAGCCTCCGCCAGCAACAAACCAGTTAGCGCGTGCCCACCTTCGTGATACGCGGTCACATTCACGTCCTCATCGCTCATCACCAAGGGACGCTCGGCACCCAGCAAAATCTTGTCGAGCGCATCGTCGAAACAAATTTGCGTCACACGATCCAGGTTACGCCGTGCCGCCAACAGCGCCGCTTCGTTCACCAGGTTTTCCAGGTCAGCACCCACCATACCGGTGGTCGAACGCGCCACAGTCACCAGGTCAACATCAGGGTCCAGTGGGACCTTACGCGAGTGGATCTTCAAAATTGCCAGGCGACCATTCCAGTCGGGGCGATCCACGGTGACGGTGCGGTCGAAACGCCCAGGGCGTAGCAATGCTTTATCCAGACCATCGGGACGGTTCGTCGCCGCGATAACGACGACGGCCTGACGTGCATCGAAGCCATCCATCTCAACGAGCAACTGGTTCAGTGTTTGCTCGCGCTCATCATTGGTATTGACGCTGGAACCACGCTGGCGACCGACAGCATCAATTTCATCAATAAAGATGATGCTCGGAGAGGCTTTCTTGGCCTGCTCGAACAGGTCGCGCACACGGCTCGCACCAACACCAACCAGCACTTCCACAAACTCTGAGCCTGACATAGAGAAGAACGGTACCCCTGCTTCACCAGCGACCGCCCGCGCTAACAACGTTTTACCGGTACCCGGAGGTCCTATCAATAAGACACCACGCGGAATTTTGCCACCCAGGCGCTGGAACTTCTGCGGCGTCTTCAAGAACTCCACGACCTCTTCCAACTCGTACTTCGACTCGTCAACGCCTGCCACATCGGCGAAGGTTGTGCTCGGACGATCTTCGAGGATCAACTTCGCCTTGCTCTTGCCAAAGCTGAAGATGCCCTGCTGGCCCTGCGACGCTCGGCGCGTGAAGAGGAAGAACAGACCAATGAAGAGTAAGCCCGGCAAGAAGTTAAGCAGGATTGTCAACCAGAACGAGCCATCTGCGGGTGGCTTATAGGCGACTTGAGCACCGCTGCTCGTGAGCGCTTGCGGCAGATTAATGTCGCCATTCGGCAATTGATACACCTTGTACTGCGTCTGGTTTTTATAGGGCGTCTTCAACGTGCCGACAATGTCGGTCTGCCCCTCGAAGGTGGCCGTTTTCACATTTTTCGCAGCGATTTGCTGATTAAAAGTCGTATAGGATAACAGTGTCGTCTGCGCCGCGTTTGGCCCAGGGCTTGAGCTAAAGTATTGATAGACGTATAACACAAGCATGACACCAACGATGAGAAGCAGCCACAGATTGAGGCGGCTTCCACCACCTCCTGATGGCCTGTTGTTCTGCGGCGCACGCCCATTTGGCCGCCCAGCGGGACCCGGACGCTGATCGCCATTATTTTGTAGCCAGTGCATATTCCCCGGCTGCTTGTCCATATATATTACCTACCTGTTTTCTGGGTCTCTGCCTTGCAGTATTCGCTGAGACACACCAGTGTAAAAGTATAAAGAGATCCTATGCGTTCTGATATTGTAACATCCCTATTATATCCTACTGATGGTGGAATTGCACGCGTAGGGTAACTTTTTCGCTGACCATTCCACCTGAGAGCAAGTTTTTTGCCCTCCCTATAAAGGGCTCGCCGTCAATTGCAACACCATCGTCACACGGTCATGGGCGGGAATATTCAAACGATCAGCCGGGCGGTTCAGCCCATCCGCGCTCGCGACCACCGGCTCAAAACAGACGAAGGCATGATCGGCGGCCGTGGCTGGCTCCGACCAGACCTGCATGGTTTTCAGCGAGTAATGTCCTTGCCAGGGCTGCTCGCTAATGGTTAACGTACCCCGCCTGGGCACTTCTAGCGTGACTTGATGCGGAAACGGATACGGATTATCAGGTGGGTTGATGTTCCAGTTGAACGCGCCGACCGCGAAGCCTTCGGGGCCATCAGTGACGAGCTTTATCTTATCATGCTGCGCAACTGCGAAGTAGGGATGAAATCCTGGCGCAACCGGCATGCTTTCATCACCACGGTTCTCCAAGGTGAGCGTATACGTCAACGTTTCCTCGCTCGCCTGAACGCTTGATATAAAGGTAAATTCGAAGGGATAGTCCGCTCGCGTCACGTCGCTGCTGCTCAGTTGCAGGCTGATGCTGCTCGGCCCCTGTTCGACCACCGTCCAGGGCAGGTTGCGCCCAAAACCATGCATGGGCAACGTGGTTCCCGTATCTTCGAAAATACCACCCGCTAACTTGCCAAAATTCGGAATCATCAGCGGAATACCCCAGCGTTTGACATTGCCTGTCTCCACAGGCCGGTACAACACCTCCCAGGCCCCCACCTGGAAATGCGAGACCAGGCACAACTCTGGAATCACGCCAATCGTCGTGTTCCCGCTGGTCAATACCCGCTCGCGCTGCGTTGGAAATTCCATAAAAT
>DATAYF010000186.1:0-21364 GCA_036272735.1 Ktedonobacteraceae bacterium | reverse complement strand
ATATCCGTTCTAATGGTAGCAAATCGAAGAGAACGTGTCAAGCGTTGCCCTCGATTTCAAGCGGTCCAGGGTCTCCCGTCCCTCCCACAAAAGGAGCGGCGCTTCATCCCCTGGTTGAAACACAGGGGCTTTCGCGCTCGGATGACTGTAAGAAATGCCCTCACCCATAATTTCTCTCCTGCTTGTATATTAACAAACTTTTCTACAGGCTCAGTATAACAAGAGCAAACCTTTGGGTGCAAGCCTCTTTCGTGCTTCCTTCCCACATCTGCTAAAACAACGGTATATGCAGGCTGCTCGCCATGAAAAGGTAGATCATGAGTAGTTTCATGGTATTGCTGACGGCATGAAGAATTACGGCAGACCACAGCGACTGGCTCCGCTCGTAGGCAAACGCACAGCCGAGACCGAGCACAAACGCGCTTGCGCCTATGCCGAGGTCCAGGTGGGCCGCGCCGAAGACGAGCGCACTGATTATCGTTGCCGCCCAGAAGCCCCAGCGTTCGCGTATGAACTTATACAGCAAGCCACGGAAGAACAGTTCTTCCGCGAAAGGCACGACGATGCCCACCAGTAGTACGAGCACAAACGCCGATGCCCAGGTCAGGCCGTGTGGCAACAATACCGGTAGCTGTGGGTCGGTGCGCGGCTGGCGTGCTATCGCCTGGACGAGCACGGTCGCCAGTGTCCCAAGCGGAATAACGAGGAGACTGAGCAATATCACTCCTGGATACCATCGTTTTGCGAGTGTGCGCAGTCCAATATCCTGCCAGCGCAGATGCTTACATCTGAGACCCACCACGTAGATGCCGCCAGTCAGCGCCACAAATTCGATCACGCAGCCAATAATACTGAGTGTAATGCTGACCTCTTTTGTGCTTCTATGATGGAACATACGCGAGACGAGCATCAAACCAGCTACAGATATAACGCATAAAAATATACTAAAAAGTGGGATAAAAACAATATCTTTCTTGTTCCATAACTTTTTTATCATAACAGGTGGATAAATGAGAGAGAAGGGTAAGGTTGTTGGAATGTCTTCTGTACGCGGCAAATGTGAGTAGAGCGGCGACATATTATTATTCATAGTATTCATAAGGCAAGTCCTTTCTTCTATGGTCCTAACGTTATTATAGATGGTGCGTAATAGCATCCTTAAAGCATGCTTCGATCTTGTTGCATGCATGCTAAATAAGTAGAGATAATCGAGTGCTGGCTTGACAAATGGGCATGAGAAGCACTAATCTAGCAGCTAATTACTACCGCTCCGGACCCCTAAGCGCGTAGCGCTAGCCGCGCCAGTGGCGTTGGAGTTCGGAATAAGAGCTTAGTCGCGAGTTGCGATAGCGTCGTTGGGGGAAATAGCATGTCGGTAGATCATAGTATTTTGGGTATTATCAGCCTGGCTCCGTGCTCAGGATACGATATGAAAGCGGAGTTCGAGAAAGGAGCGATGGGCATGCTGTCGGCGCTCAGTTTTGGCAGCATCTACCCGCGCCTCAAGCATCTGGAGCATGAGGGATTGATTGAAACGCAGCAGGTGAGTGCTGATGGTCGCCACAAAAAAATATATGAACTGACGGCCGAGGGTTGGCGGGAATTGATGCGCTGGTTGGGGCAGTCATCGGTTTATCCCATTCCTCTGCACGATGAACTGCTGCTCAAAATAGTGTTCTGGGGCGCGACCGGTTCGGACCGTGGAGCATTGATCGACCAGTTGCGCGAGCGGCGCACGGCTTCACAAGACTTGCTCCATTATATCGATGCCTGGCAGAACAATGGCATCTCTTTTGTGGATGAATATGGGGAGATCGTCCTCTCCTACATCCAGATGCATCTGGAGGCAGAGTTGCGCTGGATCGAGAAAACCATTGCGCAGCTAGAAGGTCCCGCACAACTTCCAGCGCAGGACCCCAGGTGGCTGGCGGTTTTGCAGAAAGCGCGCCGTAGTGCAGCACTGAAACTCTCGGCTGATGATGAAGAGTCACCAGCCGAGCAGGTACACGAAGAATTGTAACTACACCTCATCGCGATAACGATTGGTAATGGGCAGGCGGCGGTCGCGTCCAAAGGCGCGTGGCGTGATTTTGACGCCCGGTGCTGCCTGGCGGCGTTTGTATTCGCTGATATCGACCAGGTGCATAACGCGTTGCACTACCTCGCGTTGAAAGCCCATCGCCAGCATCTCCTCGAAACTACGATCATCCTCCACGTATGCCTTGAGAATTGGGTCCAGCTCCGCGTATGGCGGCAGGCTATCGACATCCTTTTGATCGGGACGCAGTTCGGCCGAAGGCGGCTTATCGATAATCTCTTGCGGAATCGTGGGACGATCTCCAAGGCTATTGCGATACCGGCACAGCTCGAAGACCCGCGTCTTCAAAACGTCCTTCAGCACTGCGAAGCCACCAGCCATATCGCCGTAGAGCGTGCTGTAGCCCGTTGCCATCTCGGACTTGTTGCCGGTAGTAAGCACGATGGGACCCAGTTTGTTCGAGATGGTCATGAGGATATTGCCACGAATACGCGCTTGCAGATTCTCTGCCGCCACGCCTGGGTACTCTTCGCCGAGCACCGGCGTCATCATCTTGAGCGAGGTACGGAAGGTTTCTTCGATGTGAATGGTGGCATATTCGATGCCCAGGTTTTCGGCCAGCTTTTGCGCGTCGGACTTACTACCTTCGGATGAATAGCCGGAAGGCATCAAGATACCCAGCACGTTCTCGCGTCCCAATGCGTCGACCGCAATCGCGGCGGTGAGCGCCGAGTCGATGCCGCCTGAGAGGCCGATCACCACCTTTTTGAAGCCCGTTTTGCGCACATAATCGCCGGTGCCCAGGACCAGTGCGGAATACATTTCGTGCAGTTCGCTTAGACGTGGCTCGACGCGTTGCGGCGCACCAAGCACGACATGATTGTTATGCTTCGGCATGGAGAGCGGACTGGCATCCACGGTAACGATGGGGGTATCTTTGAGATCAAAATTGAGCAGTGCCTGGCGACGACGTGGATCGTGCAGGCGCGAGCGGAAGACCGAGGCGGTATCCAGATCGACGATCAACATATCCTCCTCGAACTGCCTGGCGCGGGCCACGAGCATGCCCTGCTCGTTGAATACTCTGCTCCCACCATCGAAGACCAGTTCGTCCTGCCCACCAACCAGATTGAGGTAGGCAATGATGACGCCATTATCGGCGGCGCGTGTGGCGATCATCTCCTCGTGCACCGCGTCTTTCCCGGCGTAAAAGGGCGAGGCGTTGATATTGATGACCAATTCGGCCCCAGCGAAGGCCTGTTGGGTGAGCGGACCGGTAGCATACCACATGTCCTCGCAGATGTTGATACCCACGTGCACGCCGTGTACATCGAAAATAGGCGCTTTGGTTCCGGCCTGGAAATAGCGAAACTCGTCAAAAACACCGTAGTTGGGCAGGTAGTGTTTGTGGTACACTCCTATAAGCTTGCCCTCGTAGACGACCGCAGCGGCATTGAAAATGTCGTGATCGCTATCGACGAAACCAATGATGCTGGTGAGACCTGGGAAATTCCGGCTTGCCTGCACAATTTCATCGAGCTTACGCAGGTTGGCAGCAACAAAACCGGGTTTGAGCAGCAGATCCTCGGGCGGATAGCCAGTCAGCGCGAGTTCGGGGAAGCAGACCAGATGTGCGCCCGCTTCGTGGGCCTCTCTCATTTTTGTCACGATGATACGTGCGTTGCCATCCAGATCACCAACAGTCATATTGACCTGGGCAAGCGCGACTCGTAGCGGTATGATATTCATAACAACTCTTTCTGCTAAAGTGGAAAGCGGGGATACAAGGAGTGCAACCCCTTGGCTGGGGGTTTGGGGGGTTGTGCCCCCAAACCCCCCCCTTCCCCGCTGCCGCAGGCAGCGTTTCAAATAAAGGAGAATATCTCTCACATGGAGATTATCAGCTTTTGGGCATTTGCCTTCCCCTTTATCGTGATCGTATACGCGGGTTTCATATTGTGCCTCCATCCGCCCAAGAGCGTACTAGGACCTTCACTCCTGGGAGGCGTGGTGGTTGCAGTCGTCAACGCGGTCGTTGATCTATTGGCGTACTATACCCACATCTGGCAGTACAACCTGAGCAATCTCGTTTTTCATCTGCCATTGCCTTTTTATATCACACCATTGCTGGTTTATGGAAGTATCGCCTACCTGCTGATCTGGCGTTTCTGGCAAGGGCGCTGGCGCTGGTTTGCCTGGTTGCTGCTGGTTGGTGTACCGCTCTTCTGTATCATCAAGGATGTCACGGGCGCGCTTGCCAAAACATCGTATACGGTGTGGGAGAGTGTGCCGCTAGGCGTGGTCCTGACCGTGGTGATGTGGGCTGCCGGTTTCTACGCTGGCTACTTGCTGTTCCGTCGCCTGGCTCCCACTCGTGAGCAGGTCCTCGCGGAAGCACAAGAGGAGCAAAACGATATGATCATGGAAGAGGCAGAAAGCCAGGCCAGGGCCACAAAGTAAAGCAATTGCAGTCCATACCTATCTCCTCAAGTTGCTAGGTATGCACTGCAAAAAATGTCAAAAACGTGTCAAGGTTTCTTCATCGACTAAAGAACCTGGCAGGAAAAATCTTGACACGAGCGCATGCTAAGCAGTATAGTCAATGAGGGAGCAAACATTGCTTCTACTTTTTCAGTGCGGAAAGCAGGTGTTTTTTTTACTATGGACCCAGACCCTAGAAGTTATGATTCCTTGAAATACGTACCGACCATAGAGATGATACTCCTGCACATACTACGCATGAGATTCTCCTGATGAGATAGCCGTCTGTGTTGTGAATGCCTACCTCTATGCTGCCTGTACAATAACAGAAGTATGGAGGTTAAGGGATGGCTCAAATCTATGTCCCCGATAGCGCCCAGGAGCGTGAGCAGCTCCAGGGAGGCGCACATTTTTCGCGTGCCCCAAAAACGAATCGCCCACCCAAGGGCGAAGAGCACGAGCAGCGGCATTTTGGCAGCATCGATATCCTTATTGTGCTTATTCTGCTGGCCGTTATTAGCTTTGTTGTGGCCTCTGCTGCACGTTGGACGGCTCCTCTAACACCCGTCGTTAATATTGATCTTTCACCAGTTGCGCTCCCCCTCTACGCAGGATATTCCTTATTGCGTATGATCCTGGGCTATCTGCTGGCGTTGGTATTTACGTTGGTCTATGGACATATCGCGGCAACGAATCGGCGCGCCGAAATGGTGATGGTTCCCATCCTGGATATTCTGCAAAGTATCCCGATCCTTTCGTTCCTGCCCGCTGTAGTCCTGGCGCTGGTTGCGACCTTTCCGCATTCAAACGTTGGCCTGGAACTGGCAAGCGTGCTGCTGATTTTCACCAGCCAGGCATGGAATATGACCTTTAGCTTTTATCATTCTGCGCGCACACTCCCAACGGACTTATCAGAGTTCTCGACGGTTGCACGTTTGCGCCCATGGCAGCGCTTCTTTAAGTTGGAAGTTCCAACCGGCATGATTGGTCTCATCTGGAATAGCATGATGAGTTGGGCGGGTGGCTGGTTTTTTTTGATGGCGGCTGAGCAGTTTCAATTAGGGAAGCACTCGTTCCAGTTACCCGGACTTGGGTCATATCTGCAAGTTGCTTCGAATCAGGGCAACACAGGAGCTTTATTGCTCGGTGTTGTGACGCTGATCGTCCTTATCATCCTGCTGGATTTTTTCTTCTGGCGTCCCCTGGTCGCGTGGGCTGACAAGTTTAAATTGGAGCTAGGGAGCGATGCCGATGCACCACAATCGCCGGTGCTGAACGTGCTACGCCGCTCGGCTCTCGTCGCGTTTCTCAGCAAGCATGTATTCAACCTTATTGGTGGAGTTGTGGCACGGCTGCTCAATCGTTTACAGCCTTTGCCCAACGCAAGCGCGGTGGTACAGGAGCAAGCGGAACAGAAACGTTGGTCGGTACGTCGAATGTTGAGCATTGTCGTCGCGCTGGTGGTCTGTGTTTTTGTGTTGTGGGGGCTGTGGCGTATGCTGCTGTTGTTGCAACCTGTGAGTATTCCCACCTGGGGAACCTTATTGCTGGCGGCCTTTGCCACCTGGATACGCACGCTGGTGGCGCTACTGATTGGAGCGGCCTGGACGATGCCCGTTGGGGTCGTGATTGGGATGTCGGCACGCTGGTCGCGTCGACTGCAACCGGTCGTGCAGGTCATCGCTTCCATTCCGGCGACGGCCTTTTTCCCGGTGCTGTTGCCGTTACTGATTAAGCTGCCGGGTGGTTTGTCTGGCGCGGCGGTCGTGCTGATGTTGCTGGGCACGCAGTGGTATATTCTATTTAATGTGATCGCCGGAGCAATGGCGATTCCCAGTGATCTAAAAGAGGCGACCACTGTCTACCGCATCACAAGCTGGCGGCGCTGGCGCACGCTGATTCTCCCGGCGATTTTTCCATACCTGGTGACGGGCCTGCTTACGGCCAGTGGCGGAGCCTGGAACGCAAGTATCGTTTCGGAATATGTGCAGTTTCATGGGCACACCGTTGTCACTGCTGGGCTGGGTGCACAGATTGCGCAAGCTGCTGGCGTTGGCGATTTCTCGGTGCTATTGGCCGGAACACTTTTGATGGCGGCATTTGTTGTCGTGATCAATCGCCTGGCATGGAAGCGCATGTATGCGCTGGCTGAGCGCCGTTATAAACTTGAAGTATAGGAGGACGACAACTATGGCAAGTGTGAATGCCGTCCAGACGAGAGAGATTCTGTTGGAGGCACGTTCCATCAAGAAGGTGTACGAGTCTGAAGAGAAGCAGCCGCGTGGAGCACATGCTCCTGTTGTCCTCGATGACGTCAATCTGCAAATTGCTGCGGGCGATTTTGTGGCTATCCTTGGCCCTTCAGGCTCAGGCAAATCGACACTGCTGCGTATTCTAGCAGGCTTGCTGCGCGCTACTGAAGGGGAAGTGCTTTTTAAAAATGTCACCCAGCGAGGACCTAATCCACACCTGGCGATTGTCTTTCAATCGTTCGCGCTCTTTCCCTGGCTCACCGTCTTGCAAAATGTTGAGTTGGGCCTGGAGGCGCAGGAGGTTCCCAGGACGCAGCGTCTCAAGCGGTCGCTGGCAGCAATTGATACCATTGGACTGGATGGCTTTGAGGATGCCTACCCGAAAGAACTCTCAGGTGGTATGCGCCAGCGTGTCGGCTTCGCTCGTGCCCTGGTGGTCGAGCCGGAACTGCTGTTTATGGATGAACCGTTTAGCGCACTCGATGTATTGACGGCAGCGAATTTGCGTAAAGAGCTGCTGAGTCTGTGGCGCTCCCACAAAATCCCCACGCGTGCGATTGTGATGGTTACGCATAACATTGAAGATGCGGTCAGTATGACAGATCGCATTATCGTGTTGGGAGCCAATCCTGGTACGATTCGCGTGGAGTTGCAAGGTCTGCCAGTAGAGCAACGTGACCCACGCCACGAGGAGTATAATAAGCTGGTAGACCTGATCTATCGCATCATGACCAGCCCACACACCGATATCGAACAACTGTTGCCTGCTACTGTACTGGATGGGCAGACCGGAAAATTGGGCAAAGAGCCAGAGAAGCACGATTACCAGGTATTGCCACACGTTGGCACCGGCGACGTGACCGGCTTGATCGAACAGGTTCATTCGGAAAAAGGTCGCGTCGATCTGTACCAGTTGGGGCGACAATTGCAGTTAGAGGTCGATGATCTGCTGCCGCTGGTCGATGCAGCCAATCTGCTGGATCTGGCACACGCGGTCGAAGGTGACCTGGTACTGACCGAGCAGGGGAGGCGCTTTGCGGAGGCAGGCGTGCTGGAAGAGAAGCAGATATTCCGCGAGCAGGCGTTGGCCCGCGTCGATATGCTGCGCCTGATCGTGCAGGATTTACAACACGAGCCGGGCCACGTTTTACCCGAAGAGCACTTTTTAGCACCCCTACAGGAACATTTTAGCGAGGGCGAGGCCTGGGCGCAGCTAGAAACCGCGATTAATTGGGGACGATACGCCGAAGTGTTTTCGTATCAAGAGGATCGTGGCATCTTCCGTTTAGAGGAACCGGAAGCAGTCGAAGCGGTATCGTGAACAGAAAAAAGATACATTGAAACAAATCGAAATAGTATTGTAAGCAAAGCAAAGGGGGGCTATGGTGGAATTATCACAGGAAGAAATGATTGCGCGCATCAATAGCACGCGTGAAGGTTCGGTCTGGCAGGCATTGGATATTACGCTGGTCGAGGCACAGAAACAGCGCGTGGTCGCGACCATGCCGATTGGTCCCAATCATCGTCAGCAGGTGGGCTACCTGCACGGTGGCGTCTCGGTCGTGCTGGCTGAGTCGCTGGCATCGTTGGGAAGTGTCTTGAACGTCGACGCGGATACGCACATGGCCTTTGGCCTGGAGATCAACGCCAATCACCTGCGGCCCAAAAAAGACGGCTTGTTGACCGGGGTGGCAGTCCCTTTGCACCTGGGTCGTACCACGCACGTGTGGGACGTCAAAATCAGCGATGAGCGCGAAAAATTGATCTGCGTTGTGCGCTGTACCACTGCCATTGTGGACCGCCCCCCCGATAACGGCAATATTTTTACGAAGTAATAATTGCCAGGATGCATGCATCGACGAGCATTGATGGTGCGCCATACCATAGACAAACATAAATGGTCTAGCAGACCATAGACGAATATTGATGGTCTGCTAGACCCTTCTAAAACATTCATCACAAAGGAGATAGCTATGCCATCAAGCCCGCAATGGGAATATTTGACCGTCCTCGTTTCACCAGAGTATCTTAATTATGAAGAGCTTCACCCAAAATCCATAAACGGACAGGAACTCAAAAACTGGAAGCAAATTGACCTGAATACATTTTTGGGTCGACTTGGTGCAGACAATTGGGAGATGACAGGTACCATAAGCATCTCTCACGGGGAGGCTGAGGCCAGAGCCAACTATCTGTTCTTCAAACGTATCAAGCTTGAATAACCCTTTTTGGTCCTCATTCAATTATTGTTACACGTGTGGCTGTTGTTCCGCTGGCAATCTTCCAGCGAGAACGTCCATCACGGCTGCAAGATCATTATAAACGTAATCGGGCTTGATGGTGGATGTCGCCAGACTCGCGGGCGTATCCTTGCCGGAGAAGACCAGCAGGGTACGGGTACCGGCCGCGATGCCACCTTTGATATCGACGCCGATGTTATCGCCGATCATCACCGTCTCCTGCGCCTGGCTGCCGAGCTTCGCCATCGCCTCCTGCAACAGTGTTGGCTCAGGCTTGCCGATAATTTCCGGTTTGGTCTCGCTGCTAGCCTCGATGGCGGCCACCATCGCACCACAGCCGGGAACAATATCGCCGACGATGGGTAGCAGCGGGTCGCGATTGATGGCGACAAAGGCTGCTCCGCCACGAATCGCGGCGACGGCTCCGGTGAGCTTCTTGTAGTCAAACATACGATCAAGGCCGACGAGTACCGCGTCCGCTTTGTGGGCATCGGCATCGGCAATCTTTAGACCGTGGGCCGTGACCATCTCAGCAAGCGGCTCCTCGCCAACGATGTAGACGCTGCCGCCGGGGAAACGGCGCGCGATGTTTTGCACGGCGGCCTGTCCGGCTCCCATCACATGCGCCGTATCAGTGGTGATGCCCAGGTGGCCGAGCTTGCCGATGACTTGCGAATCGCTGGCAAATGAATTATTGGTAAGGAAGAGGTAATTTTTGTGCTGAGCCTCCAGCCACGCGACGAAATCTTGTGCGCCGGGCAGAATCTCTTCACCGCGATAGATGACGCCATCGAGATCAACAAGGAATGTAGTTAATGTATCGAGCATGCTTTTATTCGTATCCTTCGTGAATAATTATGAGTGGTAGTCGCGGTACTACTTCTCCGAAAACCTGAACGCGTAGCGCTAGCCACGTCAGTGGCGTTGGTTTTCGGAATATGGTCTTAGTCTTGCATGAGTTGTTCGCGAATGGCGACCACCTCGCGGCGCAACGCGGCGTTGGTATTCATCGCGTGGTCAATCTTCTCGCAGGCATGGAGCACCGTACTATGGTCGCGTCCGCCAAACAACTGACCGATTTCCAGCAGCGAGGACTGCGTCTCCTGGCGGATCAGGTACATTGCAATCTGGCGTGGCATCACGATATGCTTATCGCGCTGCTTACCACAGATCAGATTGAGCGGCACATGGTAGTATTCGGCTACCGCCTCGACAATTTGCTGGCCATTCAGGCGCGTATCGCGCGTATCGCTGCCCAGCGACGACATCGCGGCACGGGCGATATCCATCGTCAACTCGACACGGTGCAATTGTTGGTAGGCCATCAAGCGATTGAGACAACCCTCCAACTCACGGATGTTGGTCTGCACGCGTCCGGCAATGTAGGCAATGATATCATCGGGCACGCGGTAACGCAACATATCAGCCTTGACGCGTAAAATAGCCATACGCGTTTCCAGGTCTGGCGGCTGAATATCGGCGATCAAGCCCCACTCGAAACGCGAACGTAAACGTTCTTCGAGGCTGACGATGGCCTTTGGCGGACGATCACTACAGATCACAATCTGCTTGCTCATCTCATAGAGGCTATTGAAGGTGTGGAAGAACTCTTCCTCAGTAGATTCTTTGCCTGCGATAAACTGAATGTCGTCTACCAGTAGAATATCAACTGAGCGGTATTTCGCACGAAACTCGTCGGTGGTACGATAGCGGATCGCATTCACAATCTCGTTGGTAAACTGCTCGGACGAGACGTAGAGCACCGCCAACCCTGTTTGTACCCCCTGGTGGCCAATAGCGTGCAGCAGATGCGTTTTTCCCAGCCCCACGCCGCCGTACAGGAAAAGCGGATTGTAGGACTCACCCGGCGCTTCCGCGACAGCCAGCGAGGCGGCGTGCGCCAGGCGGTTACTACCGCCAACAATAAAGGCATCGAAGGTGTAGCGCACGTTAAGGCGATTTTGCATCAAAATATTCGCCCGTTGTTCGTTGTCCCAATCCTCAAGAGTATCGTTGGGCCTACCACCATTCATGTAGGGAACGTGGGTGAACGGCTGCTTCTTAGGGATCGCATCGTAATACGTCTCGTTCGGCTGAAAGTTATGCTCATCCGGTGCAGGCTCTGGGAAGCTATCTGGCTCGGCAGTTGACTCGTCCGTTTCTGGCTCATCTTGAGGATGCGGCTCGATAGAGAGTACGATCGGCTGACCTGTAATTTCTGCGAGCACTTCCGCGATAAGCTCACGCCAATGGGCCGTGATCACATCATGAGCAACCGCATTGGGGACGTGCAAGAGCAAATAGGCGGTTTCCTGGTCCTCAAAAGAGGCAGCGATATCATCAGGAGCTGTGGCCGGAGGGAGGCTTTCAAGCTGCGCTTCTTCAAGCCATGCACGGCTCGCACCGTCGATTGCGGTTTGATCCAGGCGCTCAAGTGCAGTATGCCAGATAGTAACAGTGTTCACCGGTATGCTCCCATGGTTAGCTTTCAACGAGCGCAACGCATTCGATTTCGACCAGGGCCTTGCGGGGCAGCTCCGCGACTGCGATAGCGGAACGGGCCGGTTGCACCTCATTAAAATAGTGACCATAGACCGCGTTCATCGCTTGAAAATCCTTCATATCCACCAGAAAAACCGTTGTTTTAATGACGTTGCTCAGCGATGTTCCGGCGCTGGCAAGTACCGCCTGTACGTTCTGGATTACCCGGTGCGTTTGCGCCTGGACATCATCGCCGACCATTTCGCCACTAGCGGGATCGAGCGCTATCTGCCCGGATGTATAGACGAACTGGCCGCAGCGTATCGCCTGATTATACGGGCCAATAGCTGCCGGTGCTTGTGTTGTGCTAATAGGTATACGTTCCATGAATAACATTGACCTCAATAGTAAGGATAGAGATGATTGCTTGCTCTCCTCTAAAATAACGGGAAATATACCTGTTTATGGGGCATAAAAAACTCCCATCAGCTTATGCCCCTGGGTTGAGCAGCAAAAGTGGGTCATACCGTGTCAGGTCGCGAGAGCTAGCGAGCGAGAGCGTGCCTGCGACCCATTACGGTGAATAGCTACGCCGTGCCGGTGGAATCTGGCTCTGTCCGTCAGCGCCCAGGGAATAATTGCTCCGACCATACGCCTGGGACGAGGGCGTAGCCGCTGGCGCGACCCGTGACCGTGTGATTTCGCGTGCACACTGGCGCAATGCCTGCTGCATCTCAGCGGCCGATTTGAAGCGGTCCTCAGGCTCTTTCTCTAGCGTACGGAGCACGAGTTGTTCGATGGCGGGTGGAATGTTCGGATTAAACTGGCGCAATGCTGGTGGACGAGCGGACGCGTGCTGCATTGCGATAGAAACGGCAGTTGGGCCAACGAAAGGCGGGCGACCGGTGAGCATTTCAAACATGACCACGCCAAGCGAGTAAAGATCAGATGAGGCGGTAAGGTTTTCTCCGCGTGCTTGCTCTGGTGAAAGGTAATCGGCGGTGCCGAGCACGATGCCACTATTGGTCAGACCAGCATCTTCGGCCACACGTACGATACCGAAATCAGTCAATTTTACCCACGCGCCACCCTCGGTAAGATTGCTAGCCGTACCGCTGCTGAGTGCGAGCATAATATTTTGCGGCTTGATGTCACGATGGATAAACCCGCGTGCATGGGCCACCTGCAAGACCGCGCACACCTGGTTGGTAATCTCGATGGCTTCGCGTGCATGCAGTTGGCGGCGTTGCGCGACAAGCTGTTTGAGCGTCGGGCCGTGGATATATTCCATCACAAGAAAGTACTGGCCCATTTCCTCGACAAAATCGTAAATAGTGACAGCATTGGGGTGAGCAAGCGCAGCGGCGGCGCGAGCTTCGCGGCGGAAGCGTTCGACGGCCCGCAGATCGTTTTTGTCCAGGGACCGCAGGACTTTGATCGCCACGATCCGCTCTACACGGTGATCCCAGGTTTTGAACACACTCGCCATACCACCCGTAGCGATATGCTCACGAATCTCGTACCTTCCAGCAATCAGTCGGCCTTCGAATTGGTTCAACGTTCCACCTCAAGCGACCCTGACGAATACGCCACAGGGATATACATTTATCAGAGCTAAGTATACCATCATTATTTTAAGGCGTCCAGCATGGGCGGGAGTCAGCATCAAGATGCCCACCAGCATCCGTTAACTGTATTGGCGTATCCTTGATACTGTAGCTTCCTGTTTGCGCATTCTTCGTCACGTGTGCCAGCCAGATATTAAATGTGTCGTTCTCGTTATCCAGGTAGATGATTTGCCGCCCATCAGACGACCATACAGGCTGGCTAAGATACTTCCCCGTCAATAGTCTGCTGGCATGATTGTATGGTGCTAGCGCTTGGCTGCCCACATTGGCATTGTTTGCATCGTTGGTGACACTTACGTTGGCAACTGGCATCGTATAGAGGCTCATGTGCGTCGCATCCTCGCGGCGTACGTACAGCAAGGTATTACCATTAGGGGAGAAGGTGGGTTCGAGGTTCGCGCTATTGGGTGCGCTGGGTGTCAGCGCTATGGCTGGATCATACTCTACACCAGCGATGCCAGGATGATACTGGCCCGGATTCAGGCTAATGGCGTTGGGATCTTCCAGATACAACTGGATTACCTGTTGGGTGCCAGTCGCGTCGTAGCGATAGCTGGTGTAGATAATCTGATTGGGATGGTTTGGACGATAGCTGGGATCGCGTAGTCCGCCATCGCCATAGGTCGCGTAGGCCACGGCTTGCGGCGACGCCGTGGGATCGTTGATCGAGATCGAAAAGAGTTGCAGGTCCAGCAGATAGCTAGCGACGCCAGGGTTGGTGTAGGTTTTAGCCCAATCGCTCAAGAAGAGCAGGTGGGTGCTATCGGGGGCCCAGGCGGGTTGCGCGTACCAGAACGCCGTGCTGTGTGGCATGTCGGCCCCGGTGCTATATACGTATTCCCCTGCGCCATGACGCAGCACGGTCCAGCGACCGCCAGAAGCAGGCATATAGGCAAGATCGGACCAGTTCTGGTGGCGAATGTCGAAGGCGATCCATTTGCCATTCGGCGAGACGGTGGGGTCGCGCACATCGATTTTTCTCGTCAACTGGTGGAGATTTTTGTTGCCATTGAGCACGTACAGGTTGCGGTCAAGCGTAAAGTAAATGTTTCCCTGAAAGACGGCTTGATCGACGGTATTGATCCCGATTGTCTGACCACCAGCACCGGTACTTTTGGGTTGAAATTGGGTCAGGTCCGTGCCCCCACACGTGGGCAACGTGATGGTGAGCAGCACAAACAGTACGGGGGCCAGCCAGGATGCATATTTGAACATCAACCATTCCCTCCCACCCACACAAATAAGCTGTTATAACAGTGTAGAATAGCGAAAGTAGAGTAAATATGTCAAATGATGCAGATTGATGTTAAATAAAAAGGTGCGTGAAAAGCTCGTATATATTGCTGCTCATAAACTGAGCTGCGGGCTCAGTTTATGAGCAGCAATATATACGAGCTTTTACGATAATGATTTCGGTTGATCTACGGTACTTTTGTGAAATATGCACTGTTGTTCGTGCATATAGTGATATATTCTTCTGGAAGGTTGCAACCATCCGAGTCGTAATGCCCATCGTATTAAACGTCTATATCGTCTCTACAGAATATATTAAATTTTACCAGCTGGGATGCTTAGAATTGTTATTTATCTAAAGGAGTTAACATGTTTGGTACACAACTTGCCCATAGAAGTGTGAAGAGACGCCCAAGCAGCTTTATCTTATGCTTGTGCTGCTTCGTTTTGCTACTTTCGGGATGTACTACTTCCACGAATACAACAAGTTCACCTGGTGTCATAGTGCGTAAGGGCATGCCTAAGGCAGATGCTACTCATTTCGCAAGCGAGGGACCACTGCGTACCCAGATGGCGAAGGCGCAAGCGTTGCTGAAAGGCATGACACTCGACCAAAAACTGAGTCAAATGTTGATCGTCGAGTATTATGGCTATGATTATCAGTCCACTGGCTTGCAACAGATGGTTACTCAACAGTACGTGGGTGGTTACATGTATCAATTCAGTAATAAGAATTTTTATCCGCCATATGATGTAGCGGCAAATCTGAAAGCGTTCTCCGATCAGGCTCAAAAAGACGCACGTATTCCTCTGATGATTGCTACGGATCAGGAAGGTGGACTGGTAAACCGCTTAGACACGTTTCATGGCGCTTTACCATCTGCCCAAGTAATGGCTGAGCAAGGGAACACGCAGTATAGTTATCAGCAAGCAGCACAAGATGCAAAGTGGATGCGCGAACTCGGCATGAATGCGGACCTCGCGCCAGTCGTCGATGTGAATACAGTGCCCCAGGACATATTACAAGATCGTATGTTCGGTAGTGATCCTCAAACCGTGGATACGTATGCTGGGGCCTTCCTGGATGGTCTTCAGCAAAATAACGTTATTGGCTGCCTCAAACATTTTCCGGGCCTGGGTGCTATTACCTCTGATCCCCATTTCTCTTTGCCCGTCGTCAATAGAAGTAAAGCTGACCTGGAAAAATTTGATCTCGCACCCTATAGAATGTTGATTCAGCAGAAGCAACCAGCCATGATTATGCCAACCGATGTGTTGATGCCTGCCATTGATCCCAACCTGCCAGCCGAGCTTTCGCCAAAGGCTATTAACGGTGTATTGCGTGGTGAACTTGGGTATGATGGCGTTGTCATGACTGATGAGCTAACTATGGATGGAATTTCTGCTCAATGGAGCCTGCCCCAGGCAGCAGTGCTCGCCGTTATGGCTGGCGATGATCTGCTTGAGGGACCATCTACCGTTGACGAGGTTACCAGCGTGATAGCTGCTCTGAAACAGGCGATACAAGATGGACGATTAAGCGTTGCACGTATTGATCAATCAGTCACGCGTATTCTGCTGATGAAGATGCAGTATGGCATTATCCATTAGAAATGGCTACGAGAGATAGTCTCTTTTCGTTAAGTGGTAATAGATGTAGGGACCAATTTATTGTGTCCCTAGATCTATTACTGTTTATGCGTCCATGCTTTACGTTCGTTGTTATTACCCCACCCAGCACGGCCGCGAATCGCCATCGAGCTGTCCGCTCGCATCGGTCAGTTGGATAGGCGTGTCCGTGAACTTGTAAGCTCCCGTTTTGGCGTCCTTCGTGACGTTGGCGAGCCAGATATCGAAGTTCCCGTTCGTGTAGTTATAATATATCATCTGCTTGCCATCGGGCGAGAAAACCGGTTGGCTCACGTATTGACCATCAATAAGTTTGACCGAATGGCTATAAGGCTTTGTGGCCTGGGCTGCCGTGGCTGTGCCATTAGGGTTGTTGGTCACGTTTGCTGCCACACCCATCGTATAGATGCCCATGTGCGTGGCATCCTCGCGGCGCACATACGCTATGGTGTTGCCGTCGGGCGAAAACGTTGGCTCCATATTCACAAGATCGTTTTTATTGGGCGTGATCTCTACCGCCGGATCAACCTCAACCCCCGTTAGCCCTGGATGGTACGTCGCCTCGCTACTATTGGGTATGATGTTGGGATCTTCCAGGTAAAGGCCCACCTGTTGATGAATACCTGATGAGTCATATTTGAAACTGGTGTAGATGATCTGGTCCGTATGATGTGGGCGATAGGCCGCGTCGCGCAGGCCGCCATCGCCAATCGTCGCGTACGCTACGGCCTGCATATCGGCCGGGTTATGATCGGCAACAGCAAAGCGGAACGCCTGTAGATCGAGGATGAAGGAATTATATCCTCCAATCTGGGATGCCGACCAGGACGCTTTTTGGTAATCGCTCAAGACGAGAAGATGCTTGCCATCACTTTCCCAACTGGGCTGCATGTACCAGTTTGCCGTGCTTTTGGGCGGGTTGCCAGCGCCATTATCGACATACTGCCCCTTTCCACTCATGACAATGGTGATGGGTCCGCCGCTGGTGGAGAGGGTTGCTACGTCGGAGTAGTTAGGGTGGCGAATGATGAAGGCAATCGTTTTGCCATCGGGCGAGATGGCGGGATCATAGACCTCAAGATGTCGCGTCACCTGGTGTAAATTTTTTTGACTATCCAGAATGTACAGATTATGGTTCAGCGTAAAGTATATTTTGCCCTGGAACACCGCTTTGGCGTCGCTGCTAAGGCCAATTGGTTTGCCGCTGCCGATGCTGGTTGTTTTGAAGTTGCTACTTTTGCTTCCGCCAATACCCAGGCAGCTTTGTAAAGCCAGCGTTAGTAGGCAGAGGGCGATGAGTAGATATATATTTTTGTATCTTTTGGTCATGGTTTCCACTGTATCTATATTCAATTTATGTTGTGCCGCCTGCGGCGGCGAGAAAAGAGGGGGAGACTGGGGCACAGCCCCAGACCCCAGTCAAGGGGCGGCGGCCCCTTGCAACCCCGCTTTGTGAGTCAGGTTGGGCGGCGGCCCCTTTGCGATCCCGCTTTTCAAGTCAGATTTGTAGTCCAGCAGGAGAATCAAAAGTGACTGCGAACATCAGGTCGAGCATGCTATGCACGGTGGTTACTGGATTAGCAGGCAGGTTGTTGTTGAGTGCACTGGTCCGTGCCGACGCACCCGTGCTGCTGTTTCCTGTAACGGCGTTTGTTATTGTACCAGGTGCCGTGTTGGCGCTGGCTATGGCTGTGTTTGATGTGTGGTTGGATGGCGCAACGCTGCTGATTGTCTCGGGTATACCATTTTGCGGGATACAGTTCGCGGTATTGCCCAGGTTAAACATCTGCGAGATTTTCTGCTCGATAGCGGCACAGTTGGGATCAAAGTTGGTGCTCCCATCGGTTGCGGCAGTGGAGTACGTTGGTGGGCTTAAAGTTATGCGATCAATTTTGTTTGTATCAACGTTACGAGCATAATTAGCCATCTGTACCATCTCGTTGATGGGGATACTTGTCAGCACGTCCCCCTGGAGGTCGCTGGTAAGTTGCGGCAATTTGTTGATAATATCGGGCGTAGCTAGCCTGGTTTTGAGCTGGCTCAAAACTTGCTGCTGGCGTGCGGAGCGACCGAAGTCGCCGACCAGGTCAGAGTGGCGTGTGCGTACATAGTCCAGTGCCTGCGTGCCATTCATATGCTGCGGCCCTGGCGCGATGTAGAGCCGCTCATAGTCATTCGCGTTTTTATTTTTGTTGCCAATATCGTAGGGATAGTTGTCATCGACCATCGGATGGGTAGCATCGATATCAACGCCACCGGCGGTATCAATCACTTTCACGAAGCCTTGCAGACCCACCCAGGCATAATAGTTGATGTGAATGCCAAAATTATATTCGATGGTCTGTATAGACAATCCGGCCGCGCTTTTTATACTATCGTTCATATTGCCATTAGCTAATGCACCATGAGAAAAAACTTCATCCAATTTGTAATGAGCCCCGGTATCGGGTTGTGTGACCTGCAAATCGCGTGGAATTGAGAGCATGCCGACATAGTGGGTCTGTGGATCTATGGTAACAATGATATCCGTCTGGGCCAATGGTGTGACGTTATTCCCCGATTTGCCATCATTATCACTTCCGAGCAGGAGAACATTAATACGACCTCCAACAAGGGTATCGCTGCTTGCACTGAGCGCGTTGGCGCTTTTCCCCCCAGAGTCTATGATGTGATGATGAATTTCTGTTTGGCCCGTGCTTTGTGACACGAACGAGCCGTAGTTCTGTTGGTAGTACCAGTAGCCGCTACCGAACAGCACCAGCAGCACAGCGCATGCGCCCAGAATCATTTTGCCCCACAAGGGTATGCGGCGGTGCTTCCGGGTCGCGACCCTGGTTGGTGGTTTGCCCTGGCCCGGAGGGGGATTGAGCGTGCCGATGGCGTTGTTGCCACGCAGGGGGCCGGTGTGGCGCGGATTCATGGTTGCGACAGGATGATTGGCAGGCGCGCCATAATTGTTATTCATCGGCCCATTCTGCATGCCCGGTGCGTTGTTGCCATGCAGCGATTGCGGGTTGCGTAGCACTATCTGTTGTTGTGGCTGTGGTGGCATGTTGCCGTGCAAAGACTGCGGGTTGGGCCGTTGTGGCGGACCCGCGACCCGATGCGTGAGCATTTGTGGAGGCATATTGCCGTGTAGTGATTGTGGGTTGGGCGCGCCTCTGAGCTGCTGCGGAGGCATATTGCCGTGCAGAGATTGCGGGTTGGGCGCACGATTAGGCTGGTTGGGAGGCATACTGCTATTGCCGTGCATCGAAGGATTGAGCGGCTGGGTCTGGCGAGGACTTGGCGGAGGGCCTCCCATGATATTCTGTGGCCCAAACGTATAGGGTTGTCGGTAGGCGTTTGGCCTGCCGTGTAAAGAGGCAAATGGGGTTCCGCCTGGCGCGGGCTGCTGAGGATGGCCCTGGTTTGGATGACCGTCGGCGCGTTGAGGACCTTGCATGTTCTGTCTATTCATAGGTGGCGTAGGCTGATTGGGTTGCCCTGGATGGTTGACATTGCCTCCCGGTGGCATGGGCTGATTGCCGGGACCCCTTGCAAGAAGGCCTTTTCTGGCTTCGGGGGGAGGAGCCTGGCGGAATGGCCCTCCTGGTCCTGCTTGTTCGGGAGAACGATCAGGCTGAGAAGACGGGTTAGCTCCCTGCGACTGATTGGATGGCATAAATTGGCGCTTCACCGTGATGTTCCTGCTTTCCTCAATCTCTTTTTCTAAAAAAGAACCTCTTACACGAATTGCTTTCCAAATGACTATATAACTTCTATTACGTGCATATACATAAAAAGCGGGACCGACTATCCTATAGGCTTGGCAAGATAGCGCAAAAAAAGGAAGTATCCACCTCTTTGCAACGTATAACGGATGGTTGAGCCATTTATCACCGCGTCGTTTGCTACCAACCTATCCGATAGGACCTTTGGTCGTTGTTGAACATTTAAAAGAAGCGTATTCGTAGAGGAACAGCGCTACAAACATTTAATCAACTTTTAGCTGGACCTTTACATTGCGCTAATATCGCTTTAATTGATTTATAACTACAACGTGTTATCTTTACTTTGTGGCACAAATGAGACCAGAGGTTGGGTCGGGTTGGCTGCTGGGTGGCAAGCATAAAAATCAGGTGATGCACTATGCGGATCGCGATTATCACTGAGAATTTCTTACCTAAACTTGATGGTGTTACACGTACCCTGGCTCGGCTCCTGGAGCATTTGCAGGCCAACGGCCACCAGGTACTATTGCTCGGACCCGAAAGCGGAATGGTGGAGTATGCCGGTGCCGAAGTGATCGGAACCGCCGGTCTCGCCTTCCCTTTTTATCCCGAACTCAAATTTAATTTTTTTCGACCCTTGTTTTTTCGCAGGCTGATCGAGTTTCGTCCCGATGTGATCCACCTGGTCGATCCAGTCATTCTCGGCGCGACCGGCCTTGCAGCTGCACGTGTGCTCAATCGCCCCATCATCTCGTCGTATCATACCAACCTGGCGGCGTATTGTGAACACTTCGGCTTCGCGTTGCTTACCAAACCCATGTGGCTCTATAACCGCTTTATCCACAATCAATGCGCTCTCACCTTTTGTCCCTCGCCTTCTACAGCGCATATGTTACGCGGTCAGGGCTTCGAGCATTTGCGCATCTGGCCGCGTGGCGTTGATACGATGCAGTTTCGTCCTGAGCAACGAGATAGCGCGTTACGCCAAACTTGGCTAGGTGAACAGGGTATCCAGGCCCATAAAACCATCCTCTTATATGTAGGACGCGTTTCACGCGAGAAAAATCTCGACCTGCTCGTGAAAGCATACCGTCACATGGACCACGAACGTTGCCACCTGGTGATCGTTGGTGACGGACCAGCTTTCGCCGAGACGCAGCAGGCCCTGCGCGATGTTCCCGCCACCTTTACCGGCTACCTTTCAGGCGCAGCACTGGCCGCAGCGTATGCCAGCGCCGATGTGTTCGCCTTCCCATCGTATACCGAGACCTTCGGGCAGGCGGTATTGGAGGCTATGGCTTGTGGCTTGCCTGTCGTTGGCCTGTTCTCCGACGGCGTCTGTGACCTGGTGAGCAATGAGCGCACGGGTCTGCTGCTCCAGGCGGAGTCGCTCAGCCACGAGCAGCAGGTAGGCGCGTATCGTGATCTGCTCACACGCCTGGTACTGGACCACGACCTGCGCCAACAGATGGGCCAGGCCGCACTCGGCGAGGCGCAGCGCCGCTCGTGGTACGAGGCCATGCAGAACCTGGTTAGAGGCTATAGCGAGGTCGCCATGCACGATCAGCAACTGCTTGCCGCTTAAAAGCCAAAAGCATATAGATGGTGCTGTATGTGTCCGGGACACATACAGCACCATCTATATGCTTTTTCACTCCTCGCTTGAGAT
>DATAYF010000185.1:0-15221 GCA_036272735.1 Ktedonobacteraceae bacterium | reverse complement strand
TCTAGGCCGTAATCACCGCATTCAGCACGTCACCCGCCAACAATAAGGTCACCACAGGTGTGCGTCCACCGCTCCGTGCGATGGCATAAACCAGGACCAAGGAACCGACCGCTCCGATAAACGCCAGCACCGGAGTCAGAGGGAAGAAGGAACCATAAATGGTATCGAGCGGCAAAATGAAGGCGACCGCAGCGCCGAGCGCAGCCCCCGACGAGGTACCGATTAAGAAAGGGTCGGCAAGCGGATTGCGCAACAATCCTTGAAATAACGCGCCCGCGACCGCCAGGCCAGCACCCACGATGGCCGCGCCCATCACTGTTGGCATACGTACCTGCCATATAATCAGCTCATCACTCGGGTCCCAATGCCGCGCAAAATGGAACAGTCCCGTACTATTCAACAAGACCTGCGCAATCGTCGGTATGGGAATAGTCGTCGAACCGAAGCTGACCGCGAGCATAATCGATAACAGTACCAGGGCACCCAGGGCGGTGAGCACCACAGGAGCAGCCAGCGGCCACCCTGTGGCTCGCTTGTGCTGCTTGATCGAGGAAGCGTCAGAAGATACCAGTTTCATGCAATTGATCTTTCCATAATAGGTGTATCCTTTGCGCTTCCAGGAAATTGATGGGCCACTCAGCACCAGCAAAAATGTTGTAAAATATTCATAAGTTTTATTTAAAAAGCAGTATAATCGGCGTAGCAACCTATTGTCAACAAAGCCAATTTTGCAGCCCCGCGTTATTTCCCACTCGTGATTCGGCTCAGACTGGCGCACTAGAGGCACTAAACCAGCAGCGTTGGAAAGCCCTCACCCTGTACGAAAGTTCAGTTGACAACAAGCGCGTCAGAGGATGATACTACAAGCAGGGGTAGTTGCCCTGGCAATGTCGTCGGTAATTAGCACTACTATATTTTGCAGAACTCATTCACATTCATTCATACAGAAGCCCACGGGCGTTGCTACGTTTTTAGGTTAAAGGATAGTTTCATGGCGATTGAAAAGCAGTTTTTCCGGCAGGTATTGGGTCGCTTCGCAACCGGCGTTACCATCGTCACCACCAGCAGTCAGGGTTCCCTGGCAGGTCTCACCGTCAATGCATTTTGTTCCGTATCATTAAATCCGCCACTGGTATTGGTATGTATAGACCTCAATAGCAATACGCTACCACTCTTACGCGAGAGTAAAATATTCGCGGTGAATATGTTAACGACCCAACAAGAGGAGCTTTCGCGTGGCTTCTCAACCTCCTCGGCAGAGCGTTTCGAGCACTTTTGCCACGCGGCGTATCATACAGCGACCACCGGCGCGCCTATCCTCGATAATTCGCTCGCCTTCGTAGACGCTCGCATCGTCGCGGAATATCCAGGCGGCGACCATGTTATCTTCATCGGTGAGGTCGAGTCCATTGGTGATACTCACAAGACCATGCTCGTTGAGGACGGTATAGAGGTAGCACATCATCACCTGGCCGCACTCGATGGAACGCTGGCCGAAAGCGAGAACGAACCGCTGCTCTTCTATACGGGACAATATCATCACATGACCAAAAAATATCATCATGCAACAGCCACAACCCCAGAGCACAACGGTAGCCTTGAGAAGCAAGCCAAATAGCCAGAACACCAGCGCATTAGCACATCTGCAAGAGCGCATTCTGCAATGCCGCCAGTGCCAACAACACGGCTACATTGCTGTAGCGCGCCCCATCGTGTGTGGACGAGCAAGCGACCACCTTTTCGTTATAGGGCAAGCTCCCGGTCATCGCTCTGTGAGCAACAACCTCCCATTTAGTGGGCCTGGGGGACGCGTCCTCCAACAGTGGTTAGAACAGGCAGGTTTTCCTCCCGGCTATCTGCACGAAAAAACCTATCTCAGTTCGCTTACCCGTTGTGATCCTGGCAAAAATTCACGCGGCAATGGTGATCGGCGGCCTTCACCACCAGAATTAGCATTATGTCGGCCATTCCTCGAAGCCGAGTTGCAGTTGGTGCACCCCAAGGTTATTTTGCTGGTGGGAACGATGGCAATTGAGGCTTTTTTCGGACAGTGCAAACTCGTAGATGTGATTGGGACATATCAGGAACGCGAGGATACCTTATGGTTGCCGCTCCCGCATCCTTCTGGGGTAAGTCGCTGGCTCAACGATCCTGAGCACCAAAAACTCCATAAAAATGCGCTAGCACTCCTTGCGCAATGGCGCGAACGCTATAATTTGTAACATTTAGAAATAAGGAAAAGAAACGAGATGAGGACAAGCTACAATGGCCCTCATCTCGTTTCTTTTCCTTATTTCTCTTCAGCCTGCTTATGCATATGGAACTCGTGCACACCACGTTTGAGAGTGCCGAGCGCAAGCGTGGCACACGTTGGACGCGTCATCACGAGTTCGCGACCCAACTGCTCAATTAAGTCCTCGAAGCTCATTGCCTCGATTTCTTCAGGCGTCATACCCTCCACAATTTCGGTGACGTAGGAAG
Source organism: Ktedonobacteraceae bacterium (assembly GCA_036272735.1). Lineage (GTDB taxonomy): Bacteria > Chloroflexota > Ktedonobacteria > Ktedonobacterales > Ktedonobacteraceae > DATAYF01. Next base: position 12,740 of record DATAYF010000185.1, on the reverse strand, counting down.
CAGCAGCACGACTAATCGTGCAGCCCTCACCATCCCAACTGACAGCGTCGATTTTGCCATCTTGATCGAAATGCGCCTCCATCGTGATCATATCCGCGCACCCAGGGTTGCCACCAGTTCGCTTCACGTCGGGGTGCTCAAGTTCTCCACGATTGCGTGGATTTTCGTAATGATCTAACAAAAAATCAATGGCTTCTTGACGATTCATAAAAATTCCTACCTCGGAGCTTTGCGCAGTCCTCTTGTACATTTGCTATAGTCTCTATTTTACCGCGTGCATTGGCATTAGACAAGGGCACGAAAATTGCCGGGCTTGAGCATCGTCAGCCGTTCGGCAAAACGCGTATTGCGCAAGGCCACGCGATCATTTTTGACCGCTAACTCCAGTGCGGAACGTTGCCCGACCAGCACACAGAAGCGCTTGGCACGCGTGATGGCCGTGTACAATAAATTACGCTGCAACAGCATACGATGCTCTCTGACAAGAGGAATGATGACCACAGGGTATTCGCTACCCTGGCTTTTATGCACCGTTACCGCGTAGGCCAGCACCAGTTCATCTAGCTCATGAAAATCATAATCGACAAAGAGTGGCCCCGCCTCTTCAACAAACTCGACCTTCAGCTTGGAATGCTCTGTATCGATAACACGAATCCAGCCCACGTCACCATTAAATACGCCTTTGTCATAATTATTGCGCGTTTGCATCACCTTATCACCCACCCCGAACTTGCGTCCTCCCCATTCGGTTTGCAGCAGAGGATGCGGATTCAGACGTGCCTGTAATTGTTCGTTTAAGATACTGACGCCGACGGGACCACGATACATCGGAGCAAGCACCTGAATATCCGTCATCGACTGAAAATGGTAACGTGCGGGCAGGCGGCGTTGTACGAGATCCAGAATCAGCTTCTGTGCACACACAGGATCTTCCTCCGCCATAAAAAAGAAATCGCTGCCTGCCTCGACACGCGTGGAAGGCATTTGGCCGCTATTGATGCAGTGCGCGTTGACAATAATCTTGCTCTGCTGGGCCTGGCGAAACAGCTCGACCAGGCGCACGGTAGGAATGTGCTCACACTTCAGCAGATCACGAAGCACGTTTCCTGGACCCACGGAGGGAAGCTGGTCAGCATCACCAACGAGCAGCAGATGCGCACCGCGTGGCAGCGCCTTCAGCAGATGATAAAAGAGCAGAATATCGACCATCGAAAATTCGTCGATAATGAAAAATTGCTGTGGGAGCGGATTGTCTTCGTTGCGCTGGTAACTGTTGTCGTGAGGCGCATATTCCAACAAGCGATGTAGGGTTTTCGCCTGCATGCCGGTCGCCTCCGTCAAACGTTTCGCGGCACGACCGGTAGGCGCGGCCAGGGCAACGTCGACCTTGCGTGTGCGCAACAGCATCAAAAGCGCGCGCAGCGAGGTCGATTTACCGGTGCCAGGGCCACCGGTAAGGATACACACGTTCTCGTTATAGGCGCGCTGCACCGCCTCGCGCTGCCTCTCGGTCAGTTGCATTCTCCGCTTCTGCACGAGCAGCGAAAACACCTTCTCCCACTGTTGAGGCGTGGTTACTGGTAGAGCACTAGCGGCCTGCATCAGCAGACGCAACAGGCGTGCCGAACCATTTTCCGCGTACCAGAACGGTCCATAGTATACGCATGTCTGTTGTTCCTCCGTCTCATCTCTATCCTCACCAGGGCCAGATGCTTCCCGCACCAGCGCGGAAGTCTGTGATGCGAATGTGGCGGGCGCTTCGATAAAAACATCCTGGTCGGTCGCAAGGTAGGTCATGGCCGCGTCTATCGCCTCTGGTGGCGCTTTCAGTATATCCGTGGCGCGCGCCCGCAGGTCCTGCTCGTACAGGAAACAATGTCCATCATCGTTTGCCGCCTCAGCCAACACATATTTGAGACCCGTGATCAGGCGCGGAATGCTATCGAAGGGCAACCCAAGCTTGACAGCGATATCATCAGCGGTGCGAAAACCAATGCCCTGCACCTCTTGTGCCAACTGATAAGGATTCTCGCGCACAACATTGATGGATTCTTTGCCATATTGTTTGTAGATACGAGTCGCAATATTGATTGAGACGTCATATGACTGCAAGAACAGGTGCAGTTCTTTAATTTCGCTCTGCTCAGCCCAGGTTTTGACGATCTGGGCACGATCCTTAACACTAATGCCTTTGACCTCGCTCAGCAGCTCTGGTTGTTGCTCAATGATCGCCAGCGTTTGTTCGCCAAAGTGGTCAACAATTAATTTGGCTTTCTTAGGACCAATGCCCTTAATCAATCCAGAACCAAGATAGCGCTGCATGCCCTCTGGCGAGGCTGGCAAACGCTGCGTAAAGCTGGTAACGCGCAATTGGCGACCATAGCGCGGATCGTGCGCCCACTCGCCCTCAACCGACAGCAGTTCACCCGTGTGAATATCCGGCAGGATTCCCACAATGGTGAGCAGATTATCGCGGAAAATGCGACCATCGTCGTTAAAGCGAAAGCGAGCAACCGTATAGTGATTATCCTCGTTGCGGAAGACGATATTTTCGACTGACCCCTCAAGTGTTGGCATACGTCCCTATCCCACAAGACATGTCTACGAAGAACAGAAAATGATCACCTTCTATCCTAACACAGACCAGGGACAGGCGTCGAGCAGAATCATGAAGACACAAACAGAATACTGTATAATAGCTGTTGAAGAGTTGAGGACAGGAATGTTATAAGTGTCGTTAGGTGTTGGGCAAAGTGTTGTTCGTAAAAAGGGGAATAAAGGCGTGCTGGAAGCGGATTTATGCGATGTGTTGTTGTGTTGTTCCTAATTGGGGACCCTCCCGATAAAGTAGACGCTAGGGGGAAATACCCGAACAACACAACCACACACAACACTTGATGTACAATGGCTCCCCAGGCTGGTTTAGTGGCATTTTTTAGAACAACACTTTGCCCAACACTTAACAACACTTGTATGAATGTTGAGATACACTAGTAAAAAAGACAACCATTGGTTGTCAAAGGTTGCCTAAAGGATGGGGAATTTCATGATGAATGCATTGCCCGAAGACGATGAGCAGAAAAAGGCGCGAGTGCAAGCATATTTTGGTCGAACAGCAGAAAGTTACGTTACCAGCGAAACGCATCGCCAGGGCGTAGATTTGCAACATCTGTTAGAAATTGGCGAATGGAACCCGCAACAAACGGTGCTCGACGTAGCCACAGGAGGCGGGCATACCGCATTAGCCGTCGCGCCACGTGTGGCCCATATGGCCGTCTCTGACCTGACCCCAAGAATGCTGGAAAAAGCACGTGAATTCTTGCTCGCGCAAGGGGTCACGAACGCGACGTTCCAACTTGCAGATGCCGAACATTTGCCATTCGCGGACGCGCTTTTCGACTGCGTGACCTGTCGCATTGCCCCCCACCACTTTCCCAACGTTGCTAGAGCAGTACAGGAGGTAGCACGCGTCTTGAAACCCAATGGCCTGTTTCTCCTCATCGACAACATCGCACCTGCTGATCGAGACCTGGATCATTTTATCAACGAGATTGAAAAGAGACGCGATCCATCGCATGGACGCTCGTATACAGTGGCGGAGTGGGAGGCAATGTTCACCCAGGCAGGCTTGCAGGTAGAGTATAAAGAGCAGATACGCAAAGTGTACCAATACGACACCTGGACGATGCGTGCGCAACTTGCGGAGCAAGAAAAAGCTGCATTAGAGCGTTATATATTACAGAGCGATGAACGCATAAAAGCATATTTTTCCGTACAAACACGTGAAGATGGACACCTACACAATTTGAGCGCAGATGCTGTTTTATTGAAAGGGAGGAAATGAACGGGAAAGTCACCTATCGCCAACAATTTGCCCGCTGCGGAAAAGCGCACTGCCGTAAATGCCAGGAAGGAGCAGGGCACGGGCCATACTGGTACGCATATTGGAACGAGCAGGGAAGCACCGTCAGTAAATATATTGGAGCACGACTTCCCACGCATATTGCAGAGCTGCAACAAGACAACATGCAAGAAATTACAACCTATATCCCAACAATAAACAGCTCTTCCCCTGGTCTGCGCATCTATCTGCTGGGACAATTCCGCATTGAACGGTGCGTTGAAGGGGGCTGGCAAACCATCGATAGCCACATGTGGCATCGACGTAGAGCACGAGCATTGCTGGGCTGCCTGCTCAGCAATCCAGGTCACAGATTAGGACGAGAACAAGTCATGGAACAACTCTGGCCCGACCTGGAAGCAACGGTGGCGGCTAATCGTCTTAATGGCGCGGTTCACGAGCTACGGCAAATGTTGGAACCAGACATTGCGCGTCCCGCGACCTCACGCTTATTGCGCCTGCAACGAGATATGCTAGAACTTGCCAATAGCACAGAAATATGGGTAGACACGGAAGCTTTCGAGCACCTATTGAAAGAGGCTCATGCGACAAGCGACACCCAACAAGCAGAACGCCTACTGGAAGAAGCGAGCGCCCTTTACCAGGGAAGCTACCTGGAAGAAGAACTCTACGCAGAGTGGGCGGCGTCACGGCGTGACACATTACAACGTGCCTGGGTAGAGCTTTTACTCATGCTAGCAAATACACAAATTGCGCAAGAAGCGAAATTTCGTGCCCTGGATACGCTAGATCGCTTGCGTGCAGCCGATCCAACCAACGAGGTTGCCCTGCAACGCCTGATGGTGCTATTGACGCATTTGGACCGACGTGGAGAGGCATTACAGTTGTATCAACAACATCGAGCTACGCTGAAGCAGGACTACGAGTGTGAACCAGTAGCGGAAACCATTCGGCTATATGAACAACTCCGACAAGGGCATGTGCCCCACCTGCACCTGGCCCACGATTCTCAGGACTCCATCTCCACAAAAAAACAGCTACACAACGCTAGCAAGCAGCTACCACTCCCAGCCGCATTAGATACGACGACCACCCAGACATCAGACATTATGCGTCCTGGCTTTCCATCGGGACGACACTACCAAAGCCCACTTATTGGTCGGGAGCACGAACTCGACCTGATGCGCCATCTATTGCAAACGGTAGCAGCAGGCATACAAGCCCCCACAGACAAAGCAGCACACCCCCGCTTTATTTTGTTGCGGGGTGAGGCTGGTATTGGAAAAACCAGGTTGGCCGAAGAATTAAGCCTCGAAGCGGATACACACGGCTGGGCCATCGCGTGGCATAAATCCTACGAACACGATGGAAACATTCCCTATCATCTCTGGACACAGATATTGCGCATCCTTCTGAGCAGCGCGGAGGCCACACAGCCTGCCCTAAATGAGCAAGAACGACACCAACGATGGGCGACGATAGGTAACGTATTGCAGACTTTGAGCATGACCTACCCACTCTTGCTCGTCTTCGATGACCTGCATTGGGCGGATGACAATAGTATTGAATTGTTCATCTATCTTTTGCAGCACCTACAGACGCAACGCATCCTCTTTATTGCAACGTATCGCGATGGAGAGATTGCGCCACGGCATGCTTTGCACACCCTGATACAATACCTCCAGCGCGAACAGACCATCACGACTATCACGCTCAATCCGCTAACTCCTGAGCAGATCGGAACGATGGTTTCCTACCTACCCAAAGACGCCGTCGTCAGTATTCAGCAACAAGCGTCGGGCAATCCTTTTTTCGCGGAGGAACTAGCACGCTACATGGAGAGCGCTACGGTCAGGGTACAATCCATAGATGAGCACGCTAAACGAGATCCTGCCTTACCAGAAGCCATTGCAGCCGTCCTTGACCGACGCCTTGCCAAGCTAAGCCACGACTGCCAACAGCTCCTGGGAAAAGCCGCTGTACTCGGTAATTCATTTGCGCTCCAACAACTGTTGCCCATGAGCACTGAACAGAGTGAAGAGCGCGTATTGGATCTACTTGACGAAGCACTACAGGCAAGTTTGCTCAGAGAAGAGGGTGCGGGGGCAAACATTACGTATCACTTCTGGCACCCGCTGATCATCAATCACCTCTACTCGCGCCTTTCAGCAACGAGAAAAGCCCAGCTGCACCGTCGGTTAGCGCAGACGAGGCAAACATCTACCTGACAGGACAATGATCAAAATAGGCTGGTTCGGCAAGGAAGCATAGAAAAATTACAGAAAGGTATTATCAATTATGACCAACGATTCACAGGCATTAAATGCATTGCAGGAGCAACAGCAAATACGAACAGGGATCGAACAAACCATTACGCGACTCTTCGCTCCCGAAGACAAAGGATTATGTCAAGCGCTCAGCGCAGCGAAAGAAGCGGAGCTACCGGAAATTCAAATCTCCCCTATTCAGGGGAAATTATTGCAATTCCTGGCAGTGGCATGCAATGCTCACAAGATTTTAGAAATTGGATCATTAGCGGGCTATAGTGGAATCTGGCTAGCACGAGCATTACCGGCAGGAGGACGACTGATCACGCTTGAGATCAACCCCAGGCACGCAGAAGTTGTACGAAACTCATTTGCCAATGCTGGCGTGAGTGATCGAACGGAGGTACGTGTAGGAGCAGCCCTCGATACACTCCCACAACTCACCAATGACGGCCCATTTGATCTCATTTTCATCGACGCTGATAAACCTTCGTATCCCCATTACTTTGAATGGGCGATGCGTTTAGCGCGACCTGGCAGCATCATCGTTGCCGATAATTGTATTCGTCGTGGTAAGGCACTACAAGAGAGCACGACGGCGCAGGATGAAGGGACAACAGGGCTAATCAATTATAACAAACAGGTCAGGAGCGACCCCCGTCTAACATCCCTGGCCCTGGCGATGGATGAAGATTATACCGATGGATTCACGATTGCAGTAGTGAAACCAGAAAGTGAGCACAAGGTTTAGTTGGAAACCTGGGCACGTCCCTGCTGACGAGCAATATGCGCAACGCTTTCTAAAATACGCTCAGTGGTGGAAGGAAGCTTTTGTTCAGATGCGATGAGCCAATCATATAGCAGCGTTTGCTGTTGCAGAGTACATGCTTGCCACTGCACTGCTTTGCTCCAGAGTAGATCCCAATGGTAATCCTTTTTCATGCACCTCCCCTTGATCGATGCTATTGTAAAGGTGTCGAAAGGTATGTCGTGCACGAGATAAGCGGCTGCGCACGGCCGATAAAGAGTCCTGAAGGATCTCCGCAATCTCACGGTAGGAAAAACCCTCGGCATCCAATAACAAACACATTGCAGAGGAGCGCGGCAACTGCGCAAGCACCTGGCGAACAACGTCTTGTTCAGCAATACTGTCCTCAAATTGTGCTGGGCAGACGAGCGCGCTGATAGCTCCTTCGTCAGCAAAATCATCCTCGAAAGCACGTGTCAACGAAAGAAATGAGACCACCGACACGTGCTTACGACGCCGCCATTCGCTTCGTATCTGATTCAAAGCGATACGGTACAGCCAGGGGGCAAAGCGTAGTTGCGCACCATCCATGCGAGGAAGCGCCCGAAAAGCTGCTAAAAACGTTTCCTGACAGAGATCTTGCGTTAATTGGATATCTTGCGTCAGTCCGTACAGCATACGTCTGATGCGCGGTTCGTAGCGTCGCACCAACTCTTCGAATGCAGCCATCGATCCCTGGCAAGCACTTATAACCCATGGCGTATCATTTTCCAACCGATTTGTGCCATTCGGCCTTTCAGGAAGAGTAGTGGTCGCCGCCTCCTGATCCTGACCTTCCATCAATAGTAATGCATAATCCATCATTTTTGTCTCGTCTCGCTTCAGCAGAAAAGGAATAGAGAAAGCATATACTCGTGCAATCAAAAGATATTATGCAGCACAAAGAGAGGGGAAGGATATGAAGTAGCTCACAAACTGATCAGGACTCGTTTGTCGTTGTACGTATAAGTGATGATCGTAGAACGTCACCTATACGTACGCGTGACGCCTGGGTATGGATGACACAGCACTAGTGCTAACGGTCAGGTCGTTCGGCGAGGGAGGATTTCACTTCAATGTAGCGGGCAAGAATAAAGATAACATCGGAAAGGCGATTGAGATAGCGCACCACCTCCCCGTTTTGGATAGCCCCATCATGGAGCAGCTTTACCGCCATGCGTTCAGCACGGCGAATGATGGTGCGCGCAAGATCTAGCGCAGCTCCATCTAGAGTATCACCAGGAATAATAAACTTGTTCGGAATTTCAACCGCAACCATTAGCTCTTCTTCGACTTGTTCCAGCCGTTGTACATGCTCAATTGTCATTTGCAAGCCCATTTGCTCATAGTTTTCGGGAGGTGTAGCCAGTTCACCCATAAGCATATACAACTCTTGCTGAATACGATAGATAATATCTTTGACTTTTGGGTCCTGAGCCACGGCTCGTGCCAATCCAAGGGCAGAGGTAGCTTCGTCCACGGTTCCAAAGGTATCCGGACGTGGATCGGATTTCAGCACCCGAACGTCACCTAGTAAACCAGTATAGCCAGTATCACCAGTTCCAGTGGTCACTTTTGCCATAAATTTTCCCCTTTGTCCATACACCATCGGATAAAGGCATGCCTCGAGGATGCCCAAAAAAGACAAAAAGGAAATACCAATAGTTGTGGTACTTCCCTTATTTTGCTAGTGATAGAATGCTGCTAGTGAGCAAAGATGATTTGGAGCACCAGAGCGAGTGCGGTACCCGAAAGTATGCTCAATAGAATTGAGAAGCGATAGCGAGCAATTTTTTCCCGGAGATCGAGAGCAATGGCTTTAGAACCGCTGGATTGACGAGTCGGTTGTTGTTTCTGCATAGGTGTGTCCTCTAGTTCTTAATTTCGAAAAACTAACGCTACCGCGTAGCTAGCGCGATGTGCTCAAGGTTTCGGATTAGCAGTACTATTATGATGTAGGAAATGATCGTAGCTATCAATAACTTCTGTGTCTTATACGATTCAGAAACGTGTCTAGTTGTAAAGACCCATTATACTACGAACCGCTATCCATCGGATACAGTTAAAGATTACCATATTGCGCGTGAAAAATCCGTAAAAAAACGACGAATTAAGAGCAACGTAAAAAATAAGCAGCCTTTATTTATGAAAACGTATCGATACCTACCAGTTATTCCCCATCAACGCCCCCCATCACACAAGAAGAAATATTGGAGATGCGACTTGTACCTAGCCTTGACCGGAAACTTGCTCGCTAGACTTTGTGATATGATGACTTCACAAGCAGGACGGCAAGCGAACTATCTAGCTTGACGATGAGAGGCGCTCATACACGCACGCGTAAACTACTGGAAATAAACATAGGATGCAAAAAACATTACGGCTTTTTTACCAGGTAACACGAGCACGCACTTTACCAATGATAATCGCGCCAATAATCGTTGGTGCAGTTTTTGCCTGGCAACAAGGCACGGTTTTTCGCTGGGAACTGTTCCTGCTTACGCTTGTCGGTGCGCTGGCAGCACACCTGGCCGCTAACGTCACCAATGATATCTTTGACTTTGCACAAGGGACCGACCAAGCAGCCCAAAAATTGGTCGCGGATGGTACCACTGTAGTCACGGGATCACAGGGATTGTTACAACACGGGTTCAGTCTCTGGGCATATCGTAGAGTAGCGCTGCTCTGCTTCGCGCTAGCCCTTCTCTGTGGCTTACTGCTGACCTTTTTTCGTCCCTGGACCCTACTATTTGCAGTGCCAGGTTTCTTGTTGGCTTTTTTTTATGTTGCGCCGCCGTTACGCCTGGCATACATTGGGCGAGGCGTTGGAGAAGTAGATATCCTGTGCTCTTTCGGGATCCTACCAGTACTTGGTTCCTATTACATCCAGGCAGGGAACGTCACGTGGAATGTAGTGCTGGCAGCATTGCCAATAGGATTGTACACCACCACGGTGCTCTACTTTCATCATTTTTTGCACTGGCAAGCGGATAAAGTCGTTGGCAAAATGACGCCAATCGTCGTGTTAGGCACGTCCAGGGCACGCATGGTGGGGGTGTTTCTGGTAATGCTCATCGCCTGTCTGCTGATTCTAGATGTGTTCCTACAAATATATCCCTGGTACAGTATTGTTGCGGTCCTCACCATTATGCCGGTGACGCTAGCGCTAAAGAGAGCCACCGGAGAACTACAAAATTATACGAAACTATTGGCAATAGATACCAGTGCCGATCTTCAGGCAGCATTTCTACTGGTAGTGGCAATGGGTATCCATGGTATATTTCGCTTATAAACTCATCCATGTCATTCCACAGTGTGAGCGGCAATAGGTCAACAATAAATACTACATAACCATATAAATAAAGAACAGTAAATTGCTCTAAGCGTCACACGTAACCATTGAAAACTTATTGAACCTGTTCTACAATGGAAATATTCAACAGTTGCATCACACGACCCTCTTCCCAACCCTTAATACTAGCAGGAGGATTTTTCACGGCATGAGCAACAACCTCGGTTTTGAAAATATCGACACGATCCTAAGCGAAAATCGACTGTTTCCCCCATCTAGCCAGGCAATAGCAGAAGCCAACATCACCGCCTATATGAAAAACAAAGGCTTTAGCGACTATGAAAGTTTCTACCAGTGGTCGCTAGAGAACCGCTTTGCCTACTGGGAAGACATGGCAAACGAGCTTCACTGGTTTAACCCCTGGCACACCACCTTTACGTGGACTGAAAAACCGTTTTTTCAGTGGTTTGTTGGTGGCAAGCTCAATATCGTCTACAATTGCCTGGATCGGCACATGCAGACGTCCACACGCAACAAAGTAGCGTTTTATTGGGAGGGTGATGACGGCTCGACACTCACAGTGACGTACGAGCAACTCTACAAATTAACCAACCAGTTTGCTAAAGGCTTGCAAGATTTAGGAGTGAAGAAGGGAGATCGTGTTGCTATCTACATGCCAGCGATTATTGAGCAGATCGTAGCAGTGCTGGCAGTCGCCAGGCTAGGAGCGGTCCATACCGTCGTCTTCGGCGGCTTCGCGGCCCCTTCGTTGCGTGACCGCATCAACGATGCTCAGGCCAAAGTAGTGATTACGGCCGATGGCAACTACCGTGGTGGCAAGCTTATTCAGCTCAAAAAAATCACTGACGAAGCCGTAGCCGAGACACCAACTGTTGAGAAGGTCGTTGTCGTGCGCCGCCTGAGCCTGGATATCAACATGCAGTTCGGGCGCGACACCTATTGGGATGAGTTGGTAAAAAATATTTCGCGAGACACGGTTGTGCCCTGTGAACCGATGGATAGCGAGGACCCACTCTACATCCTCTATACGAGCGGCAGCACCGGCAAGCCCAAAGGCATTGTGCATACCCAGGGTGGATACGCCGTTGGCGTCTACGCCACCACGAAGTTTGTCTTCGACCTAAAAGAGAGCGATGTGTACTGGTGTACCGCAGATGTTGGCTGGGTCACCGGACATAGCTACATCATCTATGGACCACTGATGAACGGAGCCACCAACGTTCTTTTCGAGGGCACGCCAACGTACCCGCAACCGGACCGCTTTTGGGAAATCGTCGAAAAATTCAAAGTCAGCATTATTTATTCATCGCCAACCGCCATTCGTGGCCTGATGCGTTTCGGTGAAGAATGGCCCGCTCAACATGATCTTTCTAGTTTGCGCCTGCTTGGTTCTGTCGGTGAGCCCATCAATCCGGAAGCCTGGATGTGGTATCGCAAAAATATTGGGCATAACGAATTGCCCATTGTCGATACCTGGTGGCAGACCGAGACGGGTTCGATCATGATCAGCCCAACCATGATTTTACCGCTGAAACCGGGAAGCGCGACGCGTCCGCTACCAACGATTGAGACCGATATCGTCGACAAAAATGGGATCTCGGTAGGCTCGGATAAGGGTGGCTTCTTGATCGTTCGCCATCCCTGGCCCAGCCAGATGCGCACCATTTACGGTGATCCAGACCGTTACAAAACCTATTGGGAAACGATCCCCAACGTATACTTCGCGGGCGACGCGGCAACCAGCGACCAGGATGGCTATATCCGTGTGCAGGGTCGCGTTGATGACGTCATCAAGGTCAGTGGTCATCGCCTGGGTTCGATGGAGATCGAGTCGAGCCTGGTCAGCCACGCGGCCATCGCGGAGGCGGCGGCTATTGGCAAACCTGATCCGGTTAAGGGCGAACACGTCAAGGTCTTCGTCATTCTTAAAAATGGCTATGAACCGTCAGAAGAACTGGCAACGGCACTCAAGCTACACGTGCGTACAACGGTTGGCGCAGTAGCGGTACCTGATGAGATCGAGTTCGCGCCCAGCTTGCCCAAAACGCGCTCAGGCAAAATCATGCGCCGTGTAATCCGCGCTCGTGAATTGGGGGGGCCGATAGGAGATATCAGCACACTGGAGTCCTAATGCTAGGCAGACATTACAAAAGCGCCTATAATAGTCAGCAAAGCATACACTAAAGAGTTAAATTGTTGAGGTTTAAGCAGACTGGGAGCCGTCCAAACCTCAACAATTTACTTTTCCTATGCCCAAAACTTGACCAGGACCGGAAGCTACGTTATATTAAACGTCTGGATTGAGCAAGGGACAAAAAATAGCATTGAGCGAGGCACATTATGAGCGAAGACGCCACGTCGAGAGACGTATACGATTATCTTACCAGGCTTATACAGCAAGCAGTAGCAACCTATCTCACACAAGAAAACCAGCAGTTCGACAGCGCACAATTGCCTATCGACCTGCGTTTCTCAGCCCAGAGCAGCTTTGGAGACTACTCGATGCCGGTT
>DATAYF010000184.1:0-10920 GCA_036272735.1 Ktedonobacteraceae bacterium | reverse complement strand
CAACCTGCATTGCCGCTTCTCATACTTGCGCTAACACATCTAATTCCAGGCGCGGGAAAATGACATCACCAGGAGCCACTTGTGTGAACGCGACACTGCCCCATTGCGCGTGTTTGGCCCAGTCGCCAGCATGGATGGCGTCCAAACCCAGTTGTGCCATGATCTTCGCGCACGAGCCTGGGATATAGGGCGTGAGCAGAATCGCCAGGATGCGCGTGGCCTCGGCCGCCGTGTAGAGCACGGTGTCGAGCCGCGCCGCCTGATCGGGCCGCTTCGCCAATTGCCAGGGTGCGTTACGCTCAAGGTACTGGTTGACACGCCGCACCAGGTTCCAGGTAATGTTGAGCGCGTTGCCGATCTCCCACGCCTGCAAAGCTGTGCCGGCCCGTTGGCGCGTCTCCTCGGCCAGCCGCTGGATCTCCTCTTCAGCCGCCCCAGGCTGCTCGGATCTGGGCACAACGCCAGCGCGGTAGCGCTTGATCATCGACACCACGCGATTGAGCAGGTTGCCAAGATCGTTGCCCAGCTCATCGTTGTAGTGTTGCAACAATCCAGTGCGCGAGAAATCACCATCAGCGGCAAAGGAAAGGTTACGCAACAGATAGAAGCGCACGGCATCGGTACCCACAGCATCGACCACAGCGACCGGATCAACGACATTCCCCAGCGTCTTCGAGATGCGCTGGCCCTCAAGCGTGATAAAACCGTGCACCGCGACTTGCCTGGGCAGTGGCAAACCAGCGGAGAGCAGCATGGCGGGCCAGTACAGGCAGTGGAAGCGGGTAATATCTTTGCCGATGACGTGGGCATCGGCAGGCCAATAGCGCGCAAACTGCTGCTGATCATCGGGAAAGCCTACCGTCGTCAGGTAGTTGGTCAGCGCGTCGAACCAGACGTAGATAACCTGTTGTGGATCATCGGGAACCGGCACACCCCACGTCGGAGCCTGCGGACGCACCTGGCGCGACACCGAGAAATCACGCAACCCTTGTTTCAACAGACCAAGCACCTCAGCCCGGCGCGATGCTGGTACGATAAATTCAGGGTGTGCCTCGATGTGTGCCAGCAAGCTGGCGCTATAACGCGAGAGCGCGAAGAAGTAATTCTCCTCTTCCAGCCAATCGGGAACCAGCGTCGGATGGTTCGGGCAGCGTCCATCCACGAGGTCTTCGGTGGTGTAAAAAGCGTTGCAATTGGGACAATACCAGCCGGAATAGGTCGATTTGTAGATATCGCCGTGCTCGCGAGCACGCTTGAACATTTCCTGCGAGGCCCGGAAATGCCGCTCCTCGGTCGTCCGTATCCAGTAATCATAGCCAACACCCAACTTTTCCCACGCCAGGCGAAAGACGGCATCCATGCGATCAACCCACTCCTGGGGCGCAAAGCCGTTTTTCTGTGCCGCCGTCAGGACGTGCTGACTATTTTCGTCGATGCCACCGCTGAAGTAGGTGTCGTCACCCAGCAAACGGTGATAGCGAGCCAATACATCGGCCGCAACCTTTTCGAGCGCATGCCCAATATGCGGGGCCGCGTTGGGATAATCAATCGCCGTCGTGATGTAGTAACGGCGCCGTGCCTGCTCAATATGGTCATCAGTGTCCATCAAAAAACCTCCATAAAGCTATATGATTGCCAAAACACAACAAAGGAGCGCAGGACGGTCGCCTGCGCTCCTTTGTTGTGTTTATTTGCTTGCTATGTACGATTTCGCGTCTGCATCATCTGAACACGTTGGAAGGAGGACAGCGATCCCTGTCCGGACATCATCATGGACATCCAGGGCATGTAAGTGCGTGGCATAGACATAGAATGTTGATACGATGCTATCGACACGCGATCCGCCTCCAACTCGTGTTTGATGATACGCTAAAGACTGTAATTACGTTCATTGTAACGGTCATGCCCAACGTTTGTCAAGCAGGAGAACAATGTGCTCGTTTTTTAAGCGGGAGCATAACGGGCAGAAAACGGGCATCTCGAAAATGCGATATAATGCCACTACACCGATCATTTTTGTCAGTGACTTTGCTAACACGGCACTATTGATACAGTTTGAGAGCATAAAGGAGCTTTTTTAGAATGGCAATCGTACGTACTTCACGGGTAGACCTACATGTAAACGGCGACGGTGCTTATGCTTACATCGCACAGCCAGATGATACCGCCAAGCATCCCGGCGTGGTGCTCATTCAGGAGTGGTGGGGCATCGAGCCACACATCCTCGACCTGGCGCAACGCATGGCAGGCGAAGGCTTTGTGGTTGCAGTCCCCGACCTCTATCACGGCCAGATCGCGACCGAACCGGATGATGCTACGCGCATGATGATGCTATTACAGCAAAACGTTGATAAAGCCGCGAACGAAATTATTGGTGCGCTGGATACACTGAAAGCGATGCCTTCTGTAGAGCCTAAGAAGCTGGGGATTATCGGCTTCTGCCTGGGTGGTTTCTTAACATATACTGTAGCTTCGCGCTATCCCGACCTGGCTGCGGTAGTTGCATTTTACGGCGCTGGCTACGATCCCACACCGGAAGAGGTGGCAAAGGTCAACGCGCCGGTGCTGGCGGTTTATGGAAGCCAGGACGACAGCGTCTCGCCGGAACAAATTCGCAAAATTGAGCAGATGTATAAGGATGCTAGCAAGGACATTACCGTAAAAGTCTATGATGCCGGTCACGCCTTCATCAACCCGATGCACGGTATGGGCAACGAGCAGGCCGCAGCCGAAGCCTGGCCGCTGGCAGTGCAATTCCTCAAAGAGCACGTGCAATAATTGTAAAAAACTGTTTATCTTGAAAACAATGAGGGTACCCATTGTTTTCAAGATAAACAGTTTTCATAAGGCATTTTATGCATTTCCCCTTGGATCAACGTGAATTGTTGCATCTGCATATCGAAGCCGTGTGGAACGTACAGCTTCCACACTCTCTTGGCGATGAAGTGGTGCTACCTTCCACGGGCCTGCAACCCGCGTGGAAGTTGTATATCGCTGAACTGGCTGAGAATGGAAGCTGCCTCTATATTTGGAGGTCAGAGGAAGAACGAGCCCACGGCGCAGCCCTCGTTGAGATGGCGAAGCGTGCTCTCGCCGCGCCCCACGACGCGACGCTGCCCGATCATATCAGCAGAGAGGTTGCCTTTCAGCAAACCGCCACACCAGTCATAGCATTGGCACACGCTCGCCAGTTTGTCAGATTAATTGCAGCCGATGAAACGCAGCTATTTGAAGCGTTCGAGCCGGGTTCCAGCGCTTACTACGCTGATCCCACGCGACAGCCGCTGTGTGGCGTCGTGCATGAAGGGCAACTGCGTAGCCTGGCGCATAGTTCGCGGCACACTAGCGCAGCTTGCGAATTGGGTATAGGCACGCTACCGGAGGCGCGTCGCCAGGGATACGCGCTGGCAGCAACTATCGCGTGGACAGAAACCGTGCGCCAGGAGGGCTTAGTGCCGATCTATAGCGCATTGAGCGAGAATACGGTTTCGCTCAAGTTAGCCCATGCTGCGGGCTATCGCGAGTTCGCACGCGGCGTGAATATACAAGCATAATAACGACCCCCACAAGAATCTTAACGCGTTTTTCATTTTCTACTTGTTAAATTACGTGTATACTGTGTTCAATAGAAATAGTGAGTGATGGCAAAAACCCAGGGATAAAGGAGCACTTCTGGTGCGCGACAACAAGGTTGCTCAGTTATGCGCAAAGATCAGTGAAGAATGTGAAGCCATGAAATGCAGCGACGTGAAGCATCTTTCCAGTAGCGCCAGGCATGCCCTGCTCGATGCACGCATGCAGCGTATCGACACGTACCACGCGCAATTGGTCACGTGCATAGGTGAGCAGGAAGCCAACAATATCCTGTGCGAACTCTACATGCAGATTATGGGCTAAATAGTAGCACGACGAACACCTCACCACACCACTTCTATTATGCCAAACCCGCTTTGCGCGCAATCGCCAGTTTCTTCCACTCAACTCGCAACGTAGCGGCATCGATCATCTGATCATCGATCACGATTGCGCCCAATCCTGATTGCGTGTCCGCCTGCTCGTACGCGGCAATCATATGCCTGGCCCTGGCAATCTCTTCGCTGGTAGGTGTGAAGCATTCGTTGATAATCTCGATCTGCGACGGGTGAATCGCCCACTTGCCATCGAAGCCCATGCGTGCTGCCATACGAGCATCACGCCGACATGCCTCAGCATCGCGGATCGCCATGGTAATACCATCAACCGCGCTAATTCCTGCGGCACGGGCGGCGGTAATACACTTGGCCTTAGCGTAGTTGTAGTAGAAAAACTGCTCGCTCCCCATCTCCTGCGCACCAATATCCCCGGCGAAATCGATCATTCCAAAAATCAGGCCGGTCATGCGCGGCGTGGCCTTCGCAATCTGTTCGGCGTGCAGAACCGCGTTCGCCGACTCTATCAAAACCTCTAGCTTGATACGTCCCGGCGTCCAGCCCATATTCTCTTCGATCTGCGACAGGAAGAGGTCCACGAAAAGCACATCCTCTGCGCCGCTACACTTAGGGATGACGATCACGTCGAGATTGGCCCCCGCCGCCTCTACCACCTCGATCAGATCGCGATAGAAGAAGCGCGAACGAATGTCGTTGGGACGAAAGGCACGGATCTTGTTGCCGAATTGCAGCGTGTTCAGGGCCTCGATGACGGTTTTGCGCGCCTCAACCTTCTGCGAGACCGCGCACCCATCTTCCAGATCGAACATGACCTGGTCGGCGTTAGAGGCTGCGGCCTTCGTCATCATCTTGAGGCTATGGCCCGGCACGCTCAATTCCGAACGGCGCACCACGAAATCATGCTCCTGATCGTTTGAAAGAGTTACATTACCATCAGTCATAGACTAACTATTATCCTTCCTGCTAAGCCGCGCCCAAAGACGCACGCCAAATATGTATAGTATACAACCGGTTGAGCCAGGGTGAAGGCAAGCCTATACATACGCGCTTGTCGATTATATCTAGGAATATATGCGATACATGCCGATGCATGTATCGCATAGTAGACCATAGAATAATATGTGTGTGCTCGGAGCACATACAGAAACATCAATGTTTTTTCATCATGTCACCAGGCGATTTCGGAAGCCATTTCTTACTCAAGAAGCCAAAAAAACAGCTTGAACTACGCGGGCGCTATAATGTATACTCGGAAATAGAGGGCAAACGCCCCTGACGCTCATCACCAACAACGCCGTTGGACGGTGAGCGTCTGTCTCTTCCGTCCATTGCCACGTGTACCCACCTTGATGCCCCCTTCTTGTGATATCCTAACTAGCAACACGCTCAGTATCTTTCTCAGCAGCACGAACGTAGACATAATGTAAGGAGAATAATTATGGCGAGCATCCAATCGATCAATCCGGCAACGGGTGACGTTATCGAAACGTTCGAACTCTACAATCAAGAGCAGGTCAACCAGGCGCTTGAGCAAGCTCATGGGGCCTGGAAAACGTGGCGCAAAACCACATTTGCCGAACGCAGCACACTACTCCAGCGGGTCGCGCACTATTTACGCGAGCACAAAGCAGAGTTGGCCCGCACCGCGACGTTGGAAATGGGCAAACCTGTCGTTGAATCGGAGGCGGAGGTCGAGAAATGCGCCCGCAACTGCGAATACTATGCGGAACACGCGCAAACGTTCCTCGCCGACGAACCCATGAAATCGAACGCCTCCGAAAGCTATGTCGAGTTTCAGCCGCTCGGCGTGGTGCTGGCACTGATGCCCTGGAATTTCCCCTACTGGCAGGTCTTCCGCTTTGCCGCACCCGCGCTGATGGCAGGCAATACCGCTGTTCTCAAGCACGCCTCCAACGTTTCGCGCGTCGCGTTAGACATTGAGCGCGCCTTCCAATCCTGCGGCCTCCCCGCTGGCGCGTTGCGCACCGTGCTGGTACGCGGCGCGGAAACGGCCCCGCTCATCAACGACCGTCGTATCGCGGCCGTCACGCTCACAGGCAGCGAGGCCGCCGGTATGGAGGTCGCCGCGGCCAGTGGACGCGCCTTGAAAAAGCACGTGCTAGAGTTGGGGGGCTCCGACGCTTTCATCGTACTGGCGGATGCCGACCTCGATGCCGCCGCCCAGATGGCCGCCAAGGCACGTTTCCAGAATACCGGGCAGAGCTGTATCGCCGCCAAACGCTTTATCGTGGTAGAGTCGGTGGCAGAGACGTTTGAGCAGAAATTTGTTGCGGCCACTGCACAATTGCACGTCGGCGATCCGCTGAGTCGCAATACACAGATCGGTCCGATGGCACGCGAGGACTTGCGTGACACCCTTGTTAAGCAGGTGCAGGAGTCGGTACACATGGGGGCACGCGTCGCGCTTGGTGGGGAGGCGTTGGCAGGTAAAGGCTACTTTTATGCCCCCACAATTTTAACGAACGTGGCACCAGACATGCCAGTGTTCAAAGAAGAGACCTTTGGACCAGCTGCCGCCGTCATTCGCGCCCACGACACCGAGCACGCCATCGTCCTCGCCAACGATTCGAACTTCGGCCTGGGTGGCAATCTGTGGACACGCGATATTGCTCGTGGACGTGAGATTGCTCGCGATCTCGCCAGTGGTGGCGTCTTCATCAATGGCATGACCGCGTCAGATCCCCGGCTGCCTTTTGGGGGCGTGAAACATAGCGGCTACGGTCGCGAACTATCGTCGTTCGGCATCCGCGAGTTCGTCAACATTCAGACCGTGTGGATTGGCCCGGCCGTGGAGGGCTAATGTAGCCGTGGCACTAACACGACTGTGTATCAATCCTGATACGTTGGGTTGGCTCCTTGAAAATGAAGCCCCAATAGATCGACCCATCAATAAAAGCATTGGAGTACTATTATGAAGATTGGTATTGGTCTCCCGGCAACCAGCCCAGGTATCCAGGGGCAACTCATTCTCGATTGGGCAAAGCAGGCGGAAAATGGTCCATTCTCCAGCCTCGGTTTAGTAGATCGCCTGGTCTACCCCAATTTCGAGCCGCTGATTACGCTGGCCGCGGTCGCAGGTGCTACCACCCGTATTCGCTTGCTAACCAGCGTCCTGCTCGCTCCGCTGCGTAATAACGGCATGCTCGCCAAGCAGGCTGCCAGCCTTGATGCCATTTCTAATGGTCGTCTCACGCTGGGCCTTGGCGTTGGCGGCCGTGAAGATGATTACGCGGCAGATCCGGCTTCCTTCAGCGATAGAGGGAAGCGCTTCGACGCACAGTTAGAGCTGATGGCGCGCTCCTGGTCGGGGCAACCGGTGAGCGATAAGGTGGGGAACATAGGTCCCGCGCCGGTACAACCCGGTGGCCCGGAGATCCTGATCGGGGGCAACTCGGATGCCACGTGGCGCCGCCTGACTCGTTGGGGGCATGGCTACATCAGTGGGGGCGCTCCTCCCGAAATGACGAACCAGTCATTCCGCACAGCCGAAGCAGCCTGGCAGAAAGCAGGTAAAGCAGGTAAACCCAGGCTGGTCGGCTGTATCTACTATGCGCTGGGTCCCAATGCTTCCGAGGGCATTGCAAGCTATATTGGCCACTATTACTCGTTTATGGGTGCGACAATGGTGCAGCAGATGATCCAGGTCTTTCCCTCAACACCCGAAGCTGTACGCACAGTCATCAAAGGGTTCAACGACATTGGGGCAGATGAGGTGATGCTCTGGCCTTGTATCCCACAGTTAGAGCAAATCCAACTCCTGGCTGAGCTTGTCAGCGGCTAATCTAGCCGTGGGCGGCAGCGGCAAGCGCGTGGAGCATGATCTCAAGCACGAAAACGGCGAAGGCACCGATCAGGGTATAGGTAAGCACGATGTTGAAATCCAGGGAGACGGCACGGAGACCAACCATGCCGACTCCCACGATCAGTGAGCCGAGCAACGAGGTGAGCGCCGCAAAGGTAGAGCTGCGCGTGCGGCGAAATTCGTAGAACCAGCCCATCGCCAGCGCCGCGACGGCCAGGCCGAGATAGTGCAGGTATGGCGTCAGTTCGTAGCCGATAAATCTGGACAAAAAGATGGTATGAAAGCGAAAAATGGCAAGCGCTAGCAAGCCCACGACATAGAGCAACATCGTGAACGCGCCGCGAATACCGCCCAGCAACTTACCCGCCAGCAATGAACCGAGCGGGAAGAGCAGTGCAGCCCAGATGAGACCATCGCTCGCCAGGTTGGTGTGAGCAAACAGGGCAGGCCGAAAATCTGGAATAGACCGGTAGAGCGTATACGTCACGAACAGGAAGAGCACCACGTAGCCCGGCACGATCAAGAGGTCTTTGGCCCCGCCCTTACGCACCAGCGGGAAATAGTTGGGCCGCTCCTGACGCACATTCGGAGCCTGCTCACCTCGTGCACGCGGCTGGTCCTGCATCCCCTGGTAGGGGGATTGGTCGGCCGGATCATACAATCTTTGTTGCTGATACTGATACAATGGTTGGTCTGGCGCGTCATACGAGTCTGGTCGCTGGTACGGCGGCATGCTCGTCTGCTGTAAATGTTGCATCTGCGGGGGATAAGGTGGCGAATGGAACATCTGCGGCGAAGGCTGACCGAGGGCTGGCTGGTTAGCGTCGTTGGGCGTGCCTGGCGTACTAGACGACCAGGCATGTAGGAATAGCGCCTGGTTCCCGGCGCGCACATACGTCATCTTCGCCTCGCCTTGTTGCCCCGTTGTGGCGGCTTGCTCAAGCGCGAAGGCGAACTCGCGGATAGTGGAGAAGCGCTGGGTCGGGTCTTTCTCTAGAGCGCGCATGACCACGGCATCGACCTGTGGGCTGACCTGGGCATAGTCACGCAGCGGCTCAGGTGGGACCGTGCTCTGTTTCACGGCAATCTCGGTCCATGTGCCCTCAAATGGCAAGCGACCAGAAAGCCATTCGTAGACAACTATCGCCAGAGCATACTGGTCGCTGGCGGGTCGCGGATGCGCTTGAATCTGTTCGGGAGCCATGTACGAAATAGTGCCCGCGATATCCTGTGTGCTCTGATAGCGCGAAGTTTGCGCCACAATAGCAATGCCAAAATCGCTCAGAAGCAGTTCATCGTTGCGGCCGATCAGCATATTCTCCGGCTTTACGTCGCGATGGACCAGTTTGCGCTCGTGCGCGTATTGCAGCGCGGAGGCCATTTCTTTGACGTAGGGAACGAGCATTGGCAACGGCACCGTCGTGCCTTTGGGATAGCGCGAACGGAGCGTGCCATTGGAGGCATAATCCATGACCAGAAAGGGAATCGTCCCTTCGATTCCGAAGTCAAGCGTACGCACAATGTTGGGATGGACAAGCTGAGCAATGGTGCGAGCCTCAATGCGAAAATACTCGGCCATCTGCTGATCGTTCAATTGCGTGTGCAGCACCTTGATCGCGGCAGGGGTATTGAGGTGAATATGCTCGCCAAGGTATACTTCGGCAAACCCACCCTTCCCTAGTTGGCGCACCAGGCGATAATTGCCGAGCTGTTGCCCCAGGCGGTCACTCATGAGAACCCATCCTCCCCTACTACGTAACAGACAAACCCATCTTTAGTATAGCATAGCCGCCATCCATACGGGTACTTTTGGGAGATTTTTGCACATCATATTACAGCAGTGCGCAGAAGTATGGAGCGAGATGACTGGGAAGACCACAAAACAAGAAGAGCTTCTCCACTCTCCATCACGTATCTCCCGATGATGCCATTGGCAAGGTAAACCAGAAGGTCGCCCCGTGACTAAGGGTACTCTGCACCCCAACACGGCCATGGTGTCGTTCAATGAACACCCGGCAAAGATACAAGCCCAATCCGACGCTCAGATCTAGCTCATGCTGGACCGCGCTCCCCTTGGCCCGATAGAAACGGTCCCAGAGATGCTTTTGCTCTTCGCTAGGAATACCTGGTCCTTCGTCATGGACCGAGACCCGCACGACCCTCTCCTCAACTGTTAATCGTACCGTCACTGGCTCTTGCGCGGGTGAATACGTGAGGGCATTCGCCAGGTAGGTGGTGATGACCTTGGTGATCCGCTCGGCATCGGCGAGGACCGGGACCTCGTGCGCTGTCGTCCTTGTATCCAGCACGATGGTGCGCTCAGGCACCAACCGTTGCTGCGTGTCCACAGCTACTTTGAGCAGCGCAAGCAGGTCACCACGTTTCATCTGTAACGCAAGCTGGTTGGCCTGGATATGTGCATCATCGATGATGTCATTGATCATGCGCTGTTGAAGCTGAGCACTCTGCGAGGCAGCAGCTAAGGGCTGTTGCACCTGCGCAAGCTGCTCACGCAGGTGCCCCGGTTGCTCAGCGGCCTGGCGCTTCAGCAGCTCTAAGCGGCGCTGCGCTAATTGCAGATTGCCTTTAATTCCTGTCAGAGGCGTACGCAGTTCATGGCTGGCCAGCGTCAGAAAGTCGTTACTAAGGCGCTGAACTTCCTGGAGAATACGGATTTTGGTCCGAGCCTCAGTTTGTACCTGGAAATAGCAGATACCTTCCATGAGCAGCACGGCCTGGGTTGCGACAACTTTGACCAATTCCACCTCTTCTGGTAGGTACCCGTTGTCAAACCCGGCCTTGGCGATGGTTAGCACCCCAACCGACTGCTGTTTCAGAAACAGGGGGACCAACAGGAGGTTCTCAGGGGCTACTTCTCCGGTAGGGTACACAGGTGATCTGCGCAGGCGATCAGAGGTGAGAACCACCTCCTGGTTGGCGTAGAGGCGGGTAAGCACCGTTTCGTCAACCACCGCGGAGGGTAAGGTGTTCATCTCATCGGCCTTACGAACAAGCTGCTCTTGTTCCGAGGTCAGGCCACTTCCCGCGACGTGACGCACATACCCTGTTGGAGGCCGAAAGGCGAGAGTCACCCACAGACAATCCAGGACGTGACGGATCACATCCACCAGGTGCTGGGCAACGAAGACGGCCGGAGGCGACAAGAGG
>DATAYF010000183.1:0-3960 GCA_036272735.1 Ktedonobacteraceae bacterium | reverse complement strand
GCACGGATTTTCGCAAGACTGGTACGAGTTCAGCCAGGTTATGTGCTTGCTTGCTCACAGGTACACCGTTATCGCAGTTGACTTACGGGGCATCGGAGAGTCCAAAGCGACGCGAGCCGACTATGATGCGGAGACACAGGCTCATGATCTTCACGAGCTGACCAGCCAGCTTGCTCTGAAAGATCCCTACATTGTTGGCCATGATATGGGCGGCATGATCGCGTATGCGTATGCTCGCCTTTACCCGTCCGAAACGCGAGGGGTAGCTCTCTTGGACGGCCCGCTCCCCGGTACAGCCAGCACCGACCTCATGGTCAAGATGCCATTCCTCTGGCACTTCACCTTTCACCGTCTCCCCAACATTCCCGAACGGCTGATTGGTGGTCGTGAGTATACCTACTTTAAAAGGGCATTCTTCCTTCGCTTCGCAAAGGACAAGCAGGCCATGACAGACGCAGACATGCGTCACTATGCGAGCGCCTATCAACTTCCCGAACAGCTGCGAGCTGGGCTTGGCTTGTATCGAACCTATCAAAAGAACCGGGTCTTCATGAGATCTCACCGCAACGAGCTGGATGTGCCTCTCTTCCTCATCGAGGGTGACCATATGGGCTCCGGTAAGCCGGGGCCAACGGCCAATGAGCTCAC
The DNA here is from genome assembly GCA_036272735.1 of Ktedonobacteraceae bacterium. Lineage (GTDB taxonomy): Bacteria > Chloroflexota > Ktedonobacteria > Ktedonobacterales > Ktedonobacteraceae > DATAYF01. The sequence goes on along the minus strand of DATAYF010000183.1, from coordinate 3,312 downwards.
CAAAAAGTTTGGTTGTCGCAAGGTGATCGCACAGGTAGCGGCAGGCTGTGGGCATTTTATGGCCAGTGAACAGCCACAGGTGATTGCCGATCTCCTCCAAAACCAAGCGTAGTCATTTTGCAAGGAGAAGCTTGTCGCGACCTTACGGAGAGCCTCGTGGGCTCTCTGTCCTTCCGGGTGAAAGCAGATGGCAGGTAAACGAGAAAATAAGCTCAGCTATCCTCTGGGCTGCAGAGGATGGCCTTGTAGGGTACTGCTGCTGTCATAGTAAAAAACAGGAGCAGTGGCTCAATGAACCTTAACACATTGATCGAGTTTCGGAACGTCGGTCTACCAGAGTTTCAAGCAGGCCCGAGATGCGCTCTTCAACCTGGCAGACGCGCTGGCCAGCGAAGATCGAGCGCGGTCGTTGCCAGAATTGTCGTTGTCGCCCTCTTTTGAGCGCAAGTGGTCGAGCACCTATGAAGCTTTGGAAGACGGGATCATCGATGCGAAGGCTCTGCAACAGGTGTTCATTGCGCATTTGCCGCAGCGTTTCCCTGTGCCGTTGATCGCGGTAGATAGCACGAGTATTGCTCGACCCAAAGCCCGAACGAGCGAAGACCGAAGTGTGCAATATGTGCATAACTTGCCGGAAAACGCAAAGCCAGTGACCTACGGCTGGCAGTTTTCGACGGTGATGGCCTTGCCGGAAAAGCCGAGCGGCTGGACCTACATGCTGGATCAACGTCGAGTGACCACGACCACCACAGCCATTCAGGTAGCTGCCGAACAATTGTCTCAGATTGCCCGATTGCTGCCCAAAGAGACCATCGCGCTGCTGGATCGCGGCTACGACTCGGCCTGGTTGTGGTGCCAACTGAGCCAATTGCCCATCCGGGGCAGTTTGATCCGTTTGAAAAGCAACCGCTGCTTTTACCGACCAGCACCGGCCCCCACAGGCAAACGAGGTGCTCCCCGCAAACGGGGAGACAAACTGCAACCCAATGATCCGGCTTCCCAGTTTGATCCAAGTGGTGAAGGCGAGGCAAAAGATCCGGCGGGCAAACTCGTGCGGGTCCGTGTCTGGAAACAGATGCATATCCGTGACGCCGACTGGTTGACGCTGTGCGTGATCCGGGTGGAACAGCCCCAAGCAGCGGATACCAAACGCGATCCGCGCATCAGTTGGTTCGTCTGGATTGGTGATGAGCACGCTGATCTGATCCAGGTGGCTCTGTGCTACGTTCATCGTTTCAGCCAGGAACATGGCTATCGCTTTGACAAGCAGTCCTTGTTCTGGGCAAACGTGCGGGTCCGCACTCCTGCCCAGTTTGAGCGCTGGAGCTGGCTGGTGGCGGTCGCCCATAACCTGCTGGTCCTGGCCCGTGACGTGGCAGGCGTCTCGCTTCGCCCCTGGGAAAATCGGCATCGTGATCCGACGCTGCAACAGGTGCGTCGCGCGATGGGCAAATTGTTGCATCAGTTGGGCACCCCTGCTCGCTGCCCACACCCTCGTGGAAAATCGCCAGGGCGAGCGAAAGGAACCAAGATTGGCAAGGCGAAGCGTTTTCCGATCGTTCGACAGAGGCCGAAAGTGCCTCCATTGGTGCCCATATGATCGATTTTCGCGTCTTTTCATCGGATAGGAGATGCTTTCACGGAACTCCTCTCGGGGTTCTGGTAGAGCTTTGTTAGTTTAAACGAGAAGTACTTAGGGGGCATATAGATACAAATTGCAGGTACACTGCGTTGCCTGAAGCAATCATGCAATATACCTGCAACTATTGATGCGGGGAGAGTATCAGGAAAAGTACGCGTAACGCGAGTAATAGCCTTGCAGCGTGCGCGGGAGACGACCCACGATCAAAGTGCCCTCTGGCTGGTAGCTCTCTTGATCGATGTGTCCGCGCCGATGGAACAGTTCCACAAGGTCACTTTTCGCGAAGGGGATCATCACCTGAACTGTGTCCATGCTTTCCGCCAGAACCCGCGCCAGCATGGCTAGCAGATCTTCCAGACCATCACCACGCAAGGCGGAAACCGGTACCGCATGAGCATACAGGCTCGTATCCAGGTTCTCAGGATCAGCCAGCAGATCGATCTTGTTCAGCGCGGTCACTCGAGGTTTATCGTTGGCATCAAGCTCGTGAAGAATATCGCGCACGGTCTCGGATTGTTCAATCGCATTTTCATGGCTGGCATCCACAACTTCAAGCAATATATCGGCATCGATGACCTCTTCCAACGTCGCACGAAAGGCCGCGATCAGCTTGGTTGGTAGCTTTTGAATGAAACCGACCGTGTCGGTTACCAGCACTTCCTGATCGGTGGGGAGCATCATATGGCGCGTGATAGGGTCGAGGGTGGCAAAAAGCATATCCTCGGCAAGCACACCAGCACTGGTTAAGATATTGAACAGCGTGGACTTCCCAGCGTTGGTGTATCCCACCACAGCCACCACGGGAATAGCCTGGGCCGTGCGCTGTTGACGGTGAATGGCCCGTTGCTGGCGCACCTCTTCAATGTCCTCCTTGAGATCAGCAATACGGCTACGAATACGGCGGCGATCAATTTCCAGCTTCGTCTCGCCAGGACCACGCACCCCAATTGCGCCACCGACACCGGCTGCCCCTGCACTACGCGAACCACCGGACTGGCGCGAAAGATCTGCATTATCTCCACCCAAACGCGGCAAACGGTACTCGTGCTGGGCCAGTTCGACCTGCAAACGGCCTTCACGCGTATGCGCATGCTGGGCAAAGATATCCAGAATGAGCGCGGTACGATCAATAATACGCGCGGAAAGCAGCTTTTCCAGGCCACGCTGCTGGGTGGGAGTAAGCTCGTCGTCGAAGATGACCAGATCGAAACCTGTTTCTTGCTCCAGGTCATGTAACTCCTGAGCACGGCCTTTGCCAACATAGGTTGAGGGATCGGGATGCGTAAGCCGCTGAATCATGGTACCGACAACAGTCGCGCCAGCGGTTCGAGCTAGCGTCCCCAACTCACTGAGCGAGTCCTCGACGCCCCACATATTCTCCTGGTCGGCGGAATCGACGGCGACGAGGTAGGCCCGTTCCGGCCCTTTATTGATACCAGTATCGATGAACTCGTTGTGTTTCGCCGTAAGTAACCTCCATAATTTTCACTCTACCAGACGTAAAACGCTACTCGTATTGTATGTTTCCAGGTAGAGAAACGCAAGCCGTACAGAGCGAGGAGCAAAACCGTATTCTCTATTGAAATACATCGATGGTTACATGTAACCATCGATGTATTTCAATAGAGAATACGGTTTTGCTCCTCGCTCTGTACGGCTTGCGTTTCTCT
>DATAYF010000182.1:0-9050 GCA_036272735.1 Ktedonobacteraceae bacterium | reverse complement strand
ACATGACAAGCATTTTTGAACCAGAGAACTGGCAGGGGCGTGTGCGAGCTGCGCCTGACTATGCAAGCTTCGAGCGAACCTACTGGTGCGATTGGTTGAGCGGCATGTGCCAACTTGTTGGGGCCGAAACGCCATCGGGAGAAGAGTGCATCGAGCTGGCGCGCCAGGCTGAAATCTACATCACCTGTCGGGTGCATAGCGCTTTTCCAGGCGCGATCGAGGCCATTTGTGAGCTACACACTCAGGGCTACACTCTGCACACCGCCTCTGGCGAATCCTCGCTCAACCTCCACGGCTACCTGCAGGCCATGGGCGTGCGTGAGTATTTTGGGCAGCTTTATGGTTCTGACCTGCTCAACGTGCTCAAGGAGACACCCGAATACTACGAGCGCCTCTTTGCTGACGCCCTGATCGCGCCTGGCGATGCCCTGATCGTCGATGACACCCCACGTGTCCTTGCTTGGGTCAGAGATTTCGGTGCCACGACCGTGCTCATCAATGCTGAGTGTAGGTCAGTGGACGGGATGCTCTGCATTGCGAGTTTAGCTGAATTACCGGAACTGGTGCGGCAAATGTATCAGTAAGGGGCTTCTTTTCAGCGGTTCCTTTAGAACTGCTACATGTGTAGAGAGGGAAGCAGCTCGACTCCCTGCCATGAGTCTTCTCTTTTTACTCGCTTGTTTACTCCTTCCCTTTACACAGAAACCGGGATGGTGTCTCATGCTTTTCACGCAGATTGCAAGAACGATGAACCCCAAGAAATAGGTACAAAAAAGCTGGCATCTTGTTCTCTCAGACGCCAGCTTCAAAACACTGCTTTTTCGATCTATTCATCATCAAACAAACGATCTATATCCTTTGCTGCTTCTTTATGCATGCTTGGGGTCGAATGACCATACACATCATCCGTCATCAGAATGCTTTTATGCCCAAGTATCTCCTTTCTCACTACCGCGTCAATTCCCGTACGCCGCAAGATCAATGAGGCATTATGCCGCAATCCATGAAACTTCATATGCTCAAGCCCAGCCCGCTTTAATAGTCGATCAAAAAAGGAAGCTGAAAATATAAAATTACTCCAAGATATAGGTGCAAGATATGTAACCTATGATACTTTAGTACAACAACCCCTTGAAAGTTATATTTTGAAAGAAAAATCAGTATCGGAATTGACATCTTTAATGGAAAGATTAGACGAAGAATTTAGCGTCACAGCAATAGCTCAGCAAAAACAAAGCCAGCAACAATCACTATTTTGATTCAAATGCAATACATTACTACGGATCGCATCGGAGAAAAGCTGAACCTTATTCTTGCATTTTTGAAGTCACTCCAATAATGCACACAGTACAACAAAGACAAAGCACCAGGATCAATGAAGTATCCTGATGCTTTTTTGTTACTCATGAGCCGAAAGCAAGGAAGTAGAGCACATGAACAACTTTCAAAAGGAACGAAGCGGCTTGCAGAGCCAATCTAGGCATACCTCGATGCCTTAATTATAACACATCAGCACAAAAAAGAGAGCATAAAGCAGCCTGTAGCACCGTTTTAGACGTGAATATACTTGCGTAGTATAGCATACTTTTTCTTAACCAATGAGAGCATCGGGGATCGCTTACTCACGACACTTCTAGCAAAAGGGAGGTACTGTGCAATTCACGCTATGGTTCACCAATCAGACCATTTGTGAATTTTACTCATCGCTTCCCAACGGCTCTCGAACTCGTCAGGGTCCTCATCGGCCAAATCAAGGTTTTTGGGAATCAGCACGAGACCTCCCACTAACCCAAGGCACCCTCCAAGAATAGCAAATGGGCCTGGGTTTCCGAGCAGATACCCAAGACCGAAGCCGAGAGCTGCACAAGCTATCATGACGTTGAAAGCCATGACAATCACTTTGCATCCTATCATAAGCAGCTTTTTCCTTTTTTTGTTTCAGGCGTGACAAACGCTCCAACTCAGTCCTTTCCAGAAAAGCACATGGTCTATTCCGCTTTGCTCATTATACTACAAATCACGGAGAGGCCCGCAAATGTATCAATGTTCTGATTGAGAGCATATGAAGCAATGGCTTGCTATAAAGCAATAATTCAAGCCAGATCATAGCAAGCTATCAGCAATCAAAGAAAAGGGAATAGCGACAACAAATTCGGTATCGGCGGCTGTTCCAGGCGCGGTACTTTCAGTATCCTCAAACGGATCGCATCCCCTACAACCCGGGACACATGCGCTCCACTTCTCTTGCGCATGGATGACAGCGAGAAGTGGAGCAGCACCAATGTACCATCACACGGATCGAAGCATTACTGGTAGATCTTGATGAGCCAATTGATGGGCCAGAGGCAACTGGATAAAATAGTTCATGAAACAGTGAGAGGAGAACGGAATGAAAGCTTTCCTTTCAGCCGTCTCTTGCCTGTAGAGGAGATGTATCAATGTCTGAACCAGAAGCAAAGCTACTCGTTTCGTACACACATACCCTGTTTGCTGACTACTATCAGTTGTATCTTCAGGACGACGAAGAAGTAAGCGATCAACCCGATGACTGGGGCAATCAATTGGTCACGAACATGATCGCAGTAGCTCCTGGGATCATTGGCATTGGCACTGCTCGAAACATGACTGACTGTTCCTATTCATGTCGATCTCCTCGACAGGCGCCCTGACGATGAATTCGACTCTTGGGATCATGTGGCGGAAGCGAGTTTGGATGTTCCGTCTGGTCAGATTGTGATTGCAGGATGTACTGATTACTTCCCTGATGCAACACGGATCTCGGTCACACCTGGCAGTTACCGTGTCCGTATTTGCTCTAGTGGACTAGGGAGTATCAGTGAAAACGGCCTTGAGGGTGATGATCATTATCACGTGGTCATCTGGTCAGAAGAGCACAGTTCTCCCAAAATTTTGAAAAAGTGGTCATCCCTTTGACAAAGAACCGATGTTGTGTAAGAAGATTTTTTGGAAAACTTTTTTTACGTGAAGCGGCTTTTCATAAAGGTTGAGCTCTTTCTGTGAAGAAATAAAAAACCGCGAGCACCGAAGCTCTACAGCGAACATAGAATATATAAATTAGCTCGTAGAGCTAATTTATATACACTTCGGTTTCCTAAACCGTGCTTGGGAGATCAAGGTCTACGCAAGCGGATCAAGGTCAGTTACGCATAAGAAGAAATAACGTAACGTCCCTTGAACGTGACTGCGAGCTGCTCACCATTGTAGATTTCTGCGATCAGTTCAATGCGTGCTTTCCCTCTTTTTCTCAGGCTTTCTTGTAAAAAATCAATGTGTTCTGGTTCTGGCCGATTGCACCTGGCTACGAGATTTCTGTCAACCGGTCTTATATAGTTGCTGCTGCTGTCTTGAATGACGATCTTACCCTGTAGTGTACGTTCCTTCAAGATCAACCAGAGCTGTCCCCAACCCGCTAGTGTGACGAGTGCATTCAAGCTCCCTGCAAAAGCCGTTTGTTTATGGTTAATATTGGGCTCTAAAGGTGCTGACAGGACGAGTTGACCCTCTTCGTAACTTTCGGCATGGATTCCTAAGTGCCTGGTAATAGGGATCTCATGATAAAAAGTTTCTTGTAAGGCTTCCAATAAGGTTTGCATACAGTAATGGCAACCTCCTTCTTGTCATCACATATCTTGTGCTCAAAAAATAGTGATGTTCTATTATTCCACGCAGAAAGCAAGCAAAAAATACGAAAACAGAGAAGGTGCACACCATTCCAACAACGTCCTATCGCTTTGCATGCGAAGGCCCCCTCAAGCCGCTCTATACCTGGATCGAGGCTTTTTTAGTGTACAGTGTACTATTTGATCTACGCCATCGGCCAGCCTACATACTCCTCAACAGAAATAAATCCTAAAAGTCTGCGTAAAATGCTTGTAGCGCTTCACGCAGGCTTTTTATACGTAAGGTGTCAAATTAGGTGTCAAACGCTACCAACAAGCAACGGGAAGAAGCACCAATTTGAAGCCATCCCAATAATGCACGCATTACAACAAAGACAAAGCACCAGGATACTTCATTGATCCTAGTGCTTTTTTGTTACTTATGAGCCGAAAGCAAGGAAGTAGAGCACATGAATAACCTTCAAGAGGAACGAAACGGCTTGCAGAGCCAATCTAGACATACCTCTATGCTTTAATTATATCACATTCCGGATCAGCAGAGTTGCGTAAGAGCCATAAATTGGCTCTTACGCAGGTTCGCTGATTCTAGATCATCCATGAGCTGACGTGAAAAAGGCGCATTCTATTCGCCTGTCTGCCCATCGATGGCCTCCCGCATCAGATCCACATGACCATTATGCCGAGCGGTCTCCTCGATCATATGCATCATGATCCAGCGCAGCGAAGGCTTCCGCTTCTCTCCGCGGGCGATATCGTCGAGGGATGACGCGGCAACAATCTCGCGTGAGCGCTTCACCTCTGCTTGATAGAGCGTGAAAATATCCTGTGTCGTCTCATCGGGCTCGATACGAAAATCGGCGTTAGGATCTTCATCGGTCCAGGGGAAAGAAACATCCTCGCCAGCGAACTCATCTTGAAACCACGAGCGCTCAACATAGGCCAGGTGTTTGATAAGCCCCAGCAATGAGAGTCCAGAGGGCGTCATCGTACGTCGCAGATCAGCATCGCTCACCCCTTCAACCTTCAATAAGACCGTTTGACGGTGATAGTCAAGGAAGGTGGTGAGTAGCTCGCGCTCAGAACCAATAAAAGGCGGGTCAATACGTTTGGATGTATCCATAATATCCCTTTCATAAGAAACAAGCAATATCTTCTATTGTAATACAAATATAGGCCAGAATTGGTCCTGATAAGCGCAATAGAATAAAAAGCCGCTTCAAGTTGTGCGTCATCCTGGATATCGCAAAGCAACTACTTCGGTGCTGGCAATTGGAAAAGTGTTTTGGTTGCTGGAGCCAATCAGTTTCTTCCCTATTGAAGAGTTTATGTTCGCTATCAGCGAACTTGCGTATGAGCCAATTTATGTGTCAAACAACAATAACTCCACAGCATACTTGCAAGGAAAGTACTATTCTATACTTCGATACGTTTTCCAAGAACCGACGTTGTGTCATACGGTTTTTGGAAAACTTTTTTTCCGTGAAGCGGCTTTTCATACAGGTTGGGCTATCTCTCTGAAGAAAGAAAAAACCGTTAGCACCGAAGCTCTACGGCGAACATAGAATGTATAAATCGGCTCGTAGAGCCAATTGGAATGCGCTTCGGTTCCCTAAACCGTGCGTCGGAGGTTCGGGTCCTCTCAGCCCCACTTACCCTGCCCAGCTCGTTCCAGCGGAATTTTATGTATAAGGTGTCAAATAAAGAGTGAAAGAACAAAAGTATAACGCTTGAAGACCTAAAAAACAGTATGAAGCCGCTTGTAGCGCTAAACCACATAATGATGTACCTCCGTAGTATAATATCCACACGCTTCCTACACAAACATCTCCTTGCACACACACAGCGACCACAACGACACCATCCCGATTGTTGTGTAAAGGCACAGTCGCTTGATAGAGTCTGTTCTGGCATCATAGCATCTATGCCATTGGCCCCGTAGATGCTATGAACGTATGAGATAGCTTCCCTCCTGAAACGTATTTGAAAAATGGCTCATCACCCATACTCTTGCGCTTCAATAGAACAGACGTCTTGACTCTCAAGGGGCTTGAGGGTTTATACTTGGATCAGCACCTCTCGTAGGAAAAGAGAGGATGCGGAGCAAAGGAGGCAAAGATGCTCAAGATTGGCGAATTCTCTAAGCTGGTGCAGGTTTCGGTTCCCACCTTGCGCTATTACGATCAAGTGGGCTTGCTCAAACCTGTCGAGGTGGATCGCTTGACTGGCTACCGCTCCTATTCCGCCAGCCAACTGCCCCAGTTGCATCGCATTCTGGCCCTCAAGGGCCTCGGCTTCGAGCTTGCGCAGATAGCCACCGTGCTGGATGAAGGGGTCACGCCAGAGCAGATGCGTGGCATGCTCCGCTTGCGCCACGCACAGATCAGCCAGCAGCTTGCAGAGATGCAAAATCAGCTTCTCGATGTTGATGTACGCTTGCAACAGATCGAGCGAGAAGAGCACCTCTCCAGCTACGACGTCATCTTGAAGCACGTCGAACCACAACTTGTCGCCTCGGTCCGGGCGATTCTCCCCAATCACAGCGCTTCAGGCTCGCTCTTTCGTGAAGTGTACGAGGCGCTTGGTCCCCACGTGGGCAAAGCACTTGGTCCGAATCCAGGCGAAGGCGGACAAACGCTGGTGCTCTGGTACGACACCGAGTTCAAAGAGTGTGACGTTGATGGGGCCGCTGCATTTCTGCTGCGCTGTCGCGTTCCAGAAAGCGGACGGATGCACGTTCACGAGTTACCCGCTGGAACGTTCGCGGCCACGGTCCATCATGGTTCCTACAACACGATTGGCCAAGCACATGAGGCAGTCTTTACGTGGATCGAGGCCAACGGGTACCACGTCGTCGGACCGGATCGGGGAATCAATCTCTACAACAAGACGCCGATTCATCTCGACGACCCCTCCTACGTCACCGAGATTCAATACCCCGTTGAAAAAGCGGTCAACGGCAACTGATCGAGACGAATGACCGGAAATCTGCCAAACAAGGCAGCCAGTGTCATGGAGAACTGACTGTTCACAGAGGCCATGTTTCGTCCGATCAATCGACCTGTTTATTGTATTCGCTCAATACGAAAGAGAGGCACAGTATGAAAATCACCGAACCCAAGCTGGAAGGTCGAAACGCGCAATACTATGTAGGAATTCGGACTCAGGCCACCTTGCAAGAAATGGGAACAGGATTGATCCCCCAGCTCCATAAAGAAGTGTTTGTTTGGTTGAAAAAGCAGGGCGTGGCACCAGGCGCCCCCTTTCTTCGATTTCGCGTCATCAATATGGAGTCAAAACTTGACCTTGAGATCGGCTGGCCGGTCCCGCGTGCTCTGGAAGGCGATGGTCGCATCATCGCAGGCGTTCTCCCACCTGGTCGGTACGCGACACTCATCTACACCGGGCTGAAGAACGGGATAGAGGCGAATAAAGCGCTGCTGGACTGGGGAGCGGAGAAAGGTCTGGTGTGGGACAGCTGGGAAGCAGAGAACGGCGACGCGTTCGGCGCGCGTTTGGAGTCCCACCTCACCGATCCAGCCGACGAGCCAGATCCAGCGAAATGGGAAATAGAAGTGGCGATTCGGCTGGCGGATGATCAACCTCGGTAATCGTATGTCACAACGTCAATTGACCCGTGCCGTGCTTTTGAGATGATACTACAGGCATAGAACATTCCTTTAGAATGGTTCATTCATCTCGCCATTTGGAGGAGGCTATGCCTGTACCTAAGAACAGAAAAAAAGATCAATCCCCCACCCCAAAGAGAGATCGAGATCGTAATACACAAGAAAACCGAAAAAGAAAAAAAGTTCCTTTAGACCAGCCTTCTTCCGCTGGTTGTTTGCTCGTCCGAAAGCCGATGAGCGCTCAGTCTTTAACCGATCGGGATCTTCGGCAAACGGATATCCTGCATCACGGCCCACACGATGGTCAGACAACTGGTTTCCGTTGTGAAAGCGTCAATCTGATCCGTGCGTTGCCGGACATTGCTAAAGAAGCTTTCAATGGCGTTAGTGCTTCGGATATAGCGATGCATGACTGGCGGGAAGGCGTAAAACGTCAATAAATGCTCTTCATCTTCGATGAGGCTCCGTATGGCTTCTGGATAACGCTTCTGATATTTGGCTTTGAAGGCAGCCAGATTCAGGAGCACGTCTTCTTTCTTCTCCTGCTTCCAGATCCCTGCCAGTTCTGTCGCCACTTCTTTTTGTTCGCGATGAGGAATAGCGTTCATCACATTCCGGTGCTTATGGACCAAACAGCGTTGACGCAATGTCGCTGGAAAGAGAGCACTGACCGCCGCCAGAAGCCCATCATGTCCATCAGTGATGATCAGATCGATCTCTCTCATCCCACGATTGCGCAGTTAAAATGACGGTGGAGTCCGTTTGGGTTCCATGCCGAACGCGAAAATGGATACCATCCAAGTACAGGATGCGGTAGTGAGCGAGTAGAGGGCGCTCTCGCCAACCCTCAAACTGCTCGGTCAAGGTTTGGTTGAGCCTGCTGACCGCACTGGCACTGGGCGCTACTCCCATCAGGGTTTGAGCGACCTCTCCGACCTTATGTGTGCTTGTCCCACTGACAAACATCTGAGTCAACGCTTCAGCCACCTCCGGTTCATAGCGGCTGTAGCGCTCGAACGCCTGGCTGTGAAACACTCCTTCCCGATCTCTGGGTACCGTGAGATCCTTAATGCGCCCGGTGGCAGTAAACAGATCGCGGGTGTAGGAACCATTGCGATACCCCCGGCGATTAGGCGTACATTCTCCCCACGAGGCTCCAATACACTGTTCTAACTCTTCACGCATGACTTGTTCAATCAAGACTTGCACCGCGCTCACGGCCAGGTGACGCAGATGTTGACGAAATTCCTCCTGCTCTGGCAGAACAGGTGACGAGGACGCTGGCATTGAACCTTCAGGAGTCGATGTGGTAGGTTTTTTCTTAGGGACAGGCATAGCACTCTCCTTTTGAGGAAAATGAATGAAACGCTCTCAAGAAACGGTCTATGCCTGTAGTATCATCTCAAAGGCACCTCTTTGAAAAGCCTCCTCTTTACACAACTATCGGGATGGTGTCCACACAACCGCTGCCTGATCCTAATCAGCCGAAACTTCCGCGTGGATGACCTCGCAAATTCTACTGAGCGCATCTACCGTTTAGTGGGGCTGCTGTACCATCGTTTTATCGCATTCTTGAAATAATTTTGTCGCAATAGCAGGTCTTGAATTGTACCCAAATAACGTTGGACCTTCGTGTGAGCACTATTAGTAGGTAGTCTCCATGCTGGTCCTTCTACCAAGCAGTAGAGCATGGAGACGCATCAAAGGAGGTTTGTTCACCATTCATCTGCCGGCTTCCGCGTCGAAAAACCAAACGAGTTTTGGATGATGAGACAGTTCTTAC
>DATAYF010000181.1:0-19082 GCA_036272735.1 Ktedonobacteraceae bacterium | reverse complement strand
GGTTTCTTAGGATGTTGGGAAGGATAAAAACGACCATGAATACAGCAACCAGAATCGCCTTTGTGAGCGAGCATGCGAGTCCGGTGGCGTTATTAGGCGGGACCGATGCTGGTGGACAAAATGTGTATGTGGATGAGGTATGTCGCCACCTGGCTGCCCGTGGCTACCTTGTCGATGTTTTTACGCGCCGCGATAGTCCAGACGTGCCCGAAGTCATTGAGTGGGCTCCTGGTGTTCGAGTCGTGAATGTGACTGCAGGCCCGCTGGCGTATCGTACAAAAGATGCGCTCTGGCCCTATATGTCGACGTTCCGTGATGCATGTCTACGCTTTATGGAGCATCACGAGCTACAATACGATCTGCTGCATAGCAACTTCTGGATGTCTGGTTGGGTGGCGACAGAATTGGGCCGGAATTTGAACATTCCCGTGACGCACATCTTTCACGCGCTTGGTATGACGAAGCGCCGCCATCAGGGAGGCGCTGATACCAGCCCGCCATCGCGTATTGCTGTCGAAATGCAGGTCGCTCGTGATGCTGACCGTTTGATTGCGCCCTGTCCAAGTGAACAGCGCGAACTGGTTAGCGATTACCGGGCGCAACCCGCAAAAATTAGCTTGATCCCGCTCGCGGTTAATACAAAGATATTCCAGCCGGTTCCGCGTGTAGTTGCGCGCCAGCAATTGGGGCTGTCTGACGAGGATTTTGTGATCGTTTACGTTGGCCGCGTGCTGCCACGCAAGGATATTCGCAACATCGTGCGCGCCCTGGCGCTGTTGCTGCGTCGTGGTGCAGCGTCGCCATTATGCTCCGATATACGGCTGCTGGTGGTTGGTGGTGAATGTTCGCAGCCTGATCCATTGGTAACGCCTGAAATTGGCGAATTACAACGTCTGGCTGCTGGTCTTGGTGTCGCCGAGCAAGTACAGTGTTTTGGCAATCGTCAGCAAGATAGCTTGCGCTACTTCTACAGCGCGGGTGACGTTGTGGTAACGACGCCGTGGTACGAGCCTTTTGGCTTGACACCGCTGGAGGGGATGGCTTGTGGTCGACCGGTGATTGGTTCGGCGGTTGGTGGCATTGCGTACACGATTGTCGATGACGAAACAGGTTTCCTGGTGCCTGCGCGTACGCCTGAAGCCCTGACCGAACGCTTATACCAGCTTTTGCAACATCCTGAGTTGGGTACGCGTATGGGTCGTGCGGCACGTCAGCGTGTGCTACGCGAGTTTACCTGGCCGCTGGTGGCGGCTCGTACCTCGGAACTGTATGAGGAACTACTGGCAGAGCAAGCGTTGCACTCGGCTTTGTTCAATGTATATAGATCGCCAGTCGTGGATGCGCCATCGGCTGGGGGTGGTGAGTAACTATGGCGCTTGTTGATGTGCTTATTCCTACGTGTGGTCGCAAAACCGGCCTGGCTATCGTACTGACGAGCCTGTTTGCTCAGACGTTTTGCGATTTTAACGTGATCGTTTCTGACCAGACTGCCGAGGAAGACGTGTACCTTGATAGTGGCGAGATTCGCACGCTGGTGAGCGCACTGCGTTGGCGTGGGCACGAGGTGAAGCTACATCGCCACCTGCCGCGCCAGGGTATGGCCGAGCAGCGCCAATTTCTGTTCGAGCAAAGCCGGGCCGCTTATGTGCATTTTATCGATGACGACGTGATCCTCGATCCGCAAATCATGCAGCGTATGCTCACCGTCATCAGGGACGAGCAGTGTGGCTTCGTGGGTTGTGCGGCACCAGGATTGCAATTTCTAGATGATGTACGACCACAGCAGCAACACATCGAGCTATGGGAAGGTCCGGTTGTGCCCGAACTATTTGATGCTACGACCATTCCCTTGGAGCGTCATCTCGTGAATAACGCGGCCAATCCTTTGCATCTCGAACAACAGTTGGTACGCAATGGGGAGGTGGTGCGCTATAAAGTAGCCTGGGTTGGTGGCGCGAACCTCTTATTCGACCGTGAAAAGTTGCAGCGCGTCGGGGCATTCTCGTGGTGGAAGCGTCTGCCCATGGAGCACGCGGGCGAAGAGGTGGTGGTGCAGTTTCTCATGTTGCACGAGTATGGTGGGTGTGGCATTTTGCCCTGTGGAACTTATCATCTCTGTTTGCCTACCAACGTTGAGGATCGCCGCCATAATGCGACGTCCCTGTATGAACTATTACTGAAGGAGTTCACGCATGAAAGAACATACCCTTAAAGGCAAGGTGGCGCTGGTGACCGGTGCCGCCAGCGGCCTTGGCGAGGCGACGGTACGCGCTTTTGCGGAGGCCGGATGCATGCTGGCCTGTGTCGATATTCAGCAAGAGCCTGTCGAGAGAGTATGTGCCAGCGTGCGCTCTCAGGATGTGACCGCTGTCGCGTGCAGGTGTGATGTGCGCGATGCCGATGCGGTATTCTCGACGGTACGCGCCATAGGTGAGCAGTTTGGGCACCTGGATATTGTGGTGAACTGTGCCGCTGTCGATTTCACCTACGCTGTTGAAGAGATGACGGTTGAGCAATGGGATACCGCGCTGCATATTAATCTGCGCGCACCGTTTTTGTTTGCTAAAGCGGCCTTTCCCTGGATGCGCCAGCAACACACCGGTCATATCGTGAATATCTCTTCAACGGCTGGTGTGCGTGCCTGGGCTAATAGTTCTGTCTACCATGCAACCAAATGGGGGATTATCGGTTTTAGTCGTGGCCTGAGCGTAGAGGGGCGTGAGGCCGGTATTCGCGTGACGACGATTATCCCAGGTGGCATGCGTACGCACTTCTTTGATCGTTTTCAGGATCAGGGTATCCCTATGCCTGATCCTGAAAAGCTGCAAGATCCGGCAACGGTGGCGCAATCCATTCTCTATGCTGTACAAGTTCCTGTTGAGTCGGCGGTCCAAGAATTATTGATTACCCCCGTCGATGAAAGCAGTTGGCCCTGAGACCTTGATCGCGTTGTCTCGACTCTTATCGCGTAACGTGGTACAATTCCTTGCATTGGCGTGTGCTGGTAGGGATCTCGTCCATAGCTCTCTACGCGCCACCTGGTAAGGAGTGTGATTGTGATGCCACGAGGACATAAGGGACCTCCACAGGATAGTATAGATAGCATTTTGCTGGCGATGAGCCGCCGTCCCGATATTGACGCGGAAACCATGTCGCGCTACTTCGAGCGCTTAAACGCAGAATGGACCGAGGGGGGACGCGAGAAGGTCATACACCTGTTGCGCGGTAATGATCCCCAGGCTCACGCGGCCGCTGTATTGATTCTCTCTGAGCTAGTCACCGATTCCGATTTAGAGGAATTGGAAGATTTCGTGACCGATCCTACCGTCAGCGATATGGCGAAATTGGCCCTTGCTCCTATCTTGAGTGAACTCGACTCTGAAATGGCGGATGATGGGGTGTTGGAGTATCTCAATGATCCTGTTGCTGCTATCCAACAGATGCAATCGCGTTTGCTGGAACTGGTGGGGCAGAGCGAGATAGGCGCGGAATCAATCCTGGAGGATGTGGCTGCCATGCCGTTTGAGCGGCGGTTGGCCTTTATCAGTTGGCTTGGTGGCAGCAATGATCCAAGAGCAGCCAATCTCCTCATTCCTCTGCTTGAAAATACCGCCAGTAAAGATGTGTTGGCAGTTATCGAGGCGCTAGAGGAACTTGGGCCCGTGGCTGTGCAACAAACCATACCTGCGTTACATCGCTTCATCGCGAGCAGCTCGAATCGTGAGATAAAGCAGCACGCGCGTGCCGCGCTCGGACGTTTGACGATGCAATCGATGCTTGGTGTTGAAGATGTTGCTACAGCAGATGCACTACTGCCACGCTTGCCCGAATACGAGGCGCGTTGTAGCTTTATCGATGGTGCTGGTTCTCAGTTGGTAATGCTCTCCTGGCTGCGTGCTGATGGATCGTTGAAAGGGGTCAACGTCCTTTTTCAAGATCAATGGGGCATCAAAGAGTGTTACGGTATCGATGAGATGGAGAAGGGGCATTGGAAGAAACTGGTGCATGAATTGGGTGAGCAAGGCTTTGGGAGCTTCCAGATCCCGTTTGAGCATGGACGCGCACTCGTATTAGAGGTGCGGGCACTCAATAAGCGTCTCCGTCATAAACTGCCCATCGCTTACGCGGTATGGCGACCATTTATCGAACAAGGCGAGCTGGGGAAAAAAGCGCCCAGGGCCCTTGAACCAACAGCACCGTTGCCGCTGGATGAGCAGACGCGCAACCTGGCGCGACAAGGTGATGCATTATATCAATTGCCTGAGTTCGCGTCATGGTTGTATGAACCAGCCGATGCTCTAGAGCCGTATATCTCGCGCTACTGGTCTATGTATGGGCTGTTTGATACACGAGGCGCAGGAAAATCGGCGGGCAAACACAGAAGCAAAGCGCGCAACAAGAATCAGGAACTTTTATTGAATCAACTGGTCGATGAAGCTTTAGCCAGTGTGATCGATGATACCTGGCGCATGCACTATGAGTTGCGCTTGCGTCGCCAGGCTGCACTGCTCTTAGCCAGTGATCGTGCGCAAGATGCTGCGCTTGCACGTGCTGTTGCTACTATGCTGCACGTCGACTCGCATGTTGCAGCATCTGATCAACCATTTTTGCGCACCATGCTGAAACTTTCGATAGAGCAGGGTCCACTGCGCATGGTCATGGACGCGTTAAGCAAGGGTTCCCTCGATCCTCTACCCACAAATATTTTCGAGAAGCGCTAAGCTACAGCATGCCCTGAGCAATGTTGCTGAAGGCATGCTGTAGTATTCCAACTAGCGGCGCACATGGGTGGGCGCTTTGAGTAGTGCCTGGGCGGCGTGTTCCCCGCTATGCATAGCTCCCTGGATACTGCTGGATTGAGTGTACTCGCCAGCGATATATACTCCTTCGATGCTGGTCGTGTTCGTTGGCAGCCGGTCGAAAATACCTGCTGGTTGGGCAAATTGGGCGATGGGTATGCGATACACAGCTAAGCGTTGCCAGTGGCTGAGATTGTGCTCCGGGAACCAGCGCGCGATCTCGGCCCGGCTCCGCTCCACAACGGTTTCATCATCCTCCCCCGGATTGTTCAGCACGGTTACTGATAACAGGTGTTTCCTCGGCGGTGCGTACGTTGGTGCGATATTGGTGAGCAGCACGGCGTTATTGACGTAGGCGTGCGGATCAGTGTTGAGCAAAATTTTACGTTGTGGATAGAGCCGCTCATCGCCAGCGAAATAGACGCACACTGTGCTCCTGGCTTCGGTTGGCAATGGTTGCTCTGCCGCTTGTAATAAGCGCTGAGCTTCCGGACTCGCGGTAGCGATAACGACCTGGTCTGCCTCGATCCGTTCGCCACTTGCCAGACGTACCCCTGTTACTTGCCCGTTATTGCGCAGCAGCTCACCTACACGGGCGTTATAGCGCAACGCACCTTTGGGCAACCGCGAGGCAAGCTGTTTCGCGATAAGCTGAATGCCCTCTGCCGGTACCACAATATCGCCTGTGGTTAGCATTTTGAAGGTGAACTGAAACATACGCGCACTCGTCTGGAGTGAGCGGTCGAGAAAGATGCCACCGTAAAATGGGCGCACGAAATTATCCAGGAATTTAGGGGAGAACCCCAATCGTGTCAGGTACGCCTCGGTCGTCTCGTCTGTTCCGGTCGGTTCGAGCTTGCCCGTAAAGATATCGTTGGTAGGTTGGTTTGCGAGTTGTGCCCGTAAGCGTAACACCTGCACTTTATCGCCGAGTGGAATGAGTGGGTTGAGCAAGCTGGTGACCGTGTGAGTTGGCTCACGCAAGGGATCGGTGATTTCGTATTTCTTGCTACCCTGTACCAGAATCGCGCCAGGAGCGAATTTACGAAATTTGAGCGCGTCGTAGTAAAGATGACGTTTTGCGGCGGGATACGCTGTGAACAATACCTGGAAGCCACGATCCAGACGGTAGCCATCTTCATGATAATCCGTACGGACACGCCCTCCCGCCTGGTCAGCGGCTTCAAGCACAAGCACCTTGTGACCGGCTTCCGTCAATTTCTTGGCACACGTCAGACCTGCCAGTCCCGCGCCAATAATAATAATCAAAAAAAGACTCCTTTACCATAAGGGGTTGATGACCAGCCCGGTGATCAGTTTGGGATAGAGATACGTAGATTTCTGCGGCATGCGGTCATCGGCCTGGGCTACATCACACACCTGGCGCAGTGGCGTGGCGTTCAAAATGATGGCGACCTGCGCCTTGCCGGACTGAATTGCCTGAAAAACTGCTTCCGTATCATGCGTATAACGGATGTATTTTCCCTCGCTGATCTCCTCGCTACTGATGCCAAGCAAGTCCTCTAAGACGAGTTTCTGCGCGATGGCAACGTCGAGCGCATTCCAGGCCGTGCTATGGCCGCTTTGGGCCATCCGTTGTTGTCCATCTGCATTGAGGCTGAGCAAGAATGCCTGGTTCGCCTGTTGTATAAGTAGGGATGGTGCCTGCTGACCGGCCGTTGCCAGTTCCTGTAAGCGTTGGGCATCCTCTGTGTGTGCTAGCGCTTGTACGCTAAAATAACGCGACAGGTGCTCGACATTGATGCGCGCGAGCATCTCTGGTGATAAGTCCTGGAGCAAACGATGCGTTGGTAGCACAAGCATACCTGGATCATCGATATCGATCAAGCTCATTAATACAAAATTGCTACCATCGTTAGGGTTAGTTTCCTTGCGCTGGGCCTGCACCTCTTGCTGATACGTCAGGGCTGTTGTGTAGCGATGGTGACCGTCGGCGATGTAAAGTTGACGTTGTGCAAAAAAGTCCTGGATAAGTGCGATCTGTTGTGGCTCACGAACAGGTTGCAAGAGATGTTCCACGCCTGAATCGTCGCTTATGTGTACCTCTGCATGCTCGGCATAGGTGCTTAGCAGGCGGCGCATGCGGCCCTGAGGATCGTCATACATGCACATGATCGGGCTAAAGTTGGCTGAGCAGGCACGCAGGAGCTGCAAACGGTCCTCTTTAGCCTTCGCAAGCGTATTTTCGTGTGGAAGCACCACCCGCTTTTCCCAGGGTTCGAGGCGCACACGGGCCAGCAGGCTTGTACGTGTATAACTCTGATGATCATAGGTGAATTTTTGTTGGTAGAGATAATAGCATGCCTGCCCCTCTTGCTGTAAGACGTCTGCCAGACGCCATTCAGAGAAAGTTGCAGCGGCGCGAGTATACACGTTGTTCAAATTGTTATCGTTCGGATAGGTTTTGCCCAATTCAAGGCGAATAATATTGTGGGGATCCCACTCGTAGTAACGTTCTTGCGCCTGCCCATCAATAATATCGTAAGGGGGCGTTGTGACTTGCGCTAAATCCTCAGTGGTTGCATAGCGTACTCCGCGTAATGGTTGAACCTCTGCCATATAGACTCCACTTTCAATAAAGTATGCATGAAAAAATCTGCCTTTGAGCAGACTGTAACCTTCTTTGCCAAACATTCAGGATATCTGTTGCCTATTGTATCACCTTCCTGAAGGGGACAGCGTTTGTACAATGTATTTCGATCATTACCTCAATCGGTCTAGAAGTACTAGCTGCTGTGTTTCAAATTGACGCAAATTGATTTCACGTATACACTTGTTGTAAGGCGACAGCAAAGCAGGTAGTGCTCGTTTAGGCACTGTAGCATTGCCTGTGTGAGACATCTCAATGCGGCATCAAAACCGTTGAAGGATTGGTATGTATATTCCTATCTCTTCTTGTTGTGCATAGCTCACTTTGTCGACTTTTTATTCATACACTCTTGCTGTAGAAATTTCGCGGGAGGTATCCAGGTAAGGGAAGCCTCCTTGTTTATTACTATTTGGGGTGAAGTTGTATGCAAACGCTATCTGTGGATCAATTGATAGGTCAAAGAATAGGCAATTATCGGGTAGAACGCCTATTGGGACAGGGGCGTTTAAGTGCCGTGTACCTGGCGCAAGATCTGGTTACTCGTCGCTCCGGTGCATTGACGCTTTTTATCGTACCTGAGCGCTTTGCTCCTGAGGCTCGCCAACGCTTTCTCTCGCGCTTTTCACATGCGGCTGCTGCGGCACATGCATTGCAACATAGGCATATTTTACCCGTGTACGAGTATGGTGAACAATCGGGGTACCCGTATCTGCTCTCCCCGTATGTGACCAATGGTTCGCTCGCGGACGTTATCAAGCGCCGTGGGCCACAATCACACACGGACGTGCTGAATATTTTGGAGCAGGTAGCGGACGGCCTGGATTATGCCCATATGAAGGGTTATGTACACGGAACGCTGAAGCCTTCGCATATCGTGATAGATGATGATGGCGCTTTCCTGGTGGCTGGTTTTGGCCTGGTACATATGTTGCAGTTAAGTGGTATCGAGCGCAGTAACCATCCCTACGCTCACCTGTTGAGTATCGCTGATACCTTTCTGATTGCTCCAGAATACGTCGCGCCGGAAGTCGTGGAGGGAAAAGTCGTAGATGCGCGTTCTGATATTTATGCCCTGGGCGCTATCCTTTACGAACTGCTGTGCGGCAAACCGCCTTTTACTGGTGAGCAGTCTATGGATGTAGCTCTGCAACATGTCAAGCAGGATGCGCCTTCGCTGCGTTCACTAAATCCGGCTATACCGGCTGGGATCTCCTCGGTGATCAATCAAGCGCTAGAACATGATCCAGCACGACGCTTTCAGCAGGTGAGTGAGCTGGTTGAGGCTTTTGCGCAGGTTTCTTGTGGGGTAACTGGCAAATTGTACAGTGTTGCCAAGATCCAGACAGCTATGTATAACAAACAAGCTCTCGCTGCTGATGCGAACCCTCATCCGGTTGGACAGCATACAAGCGGTTCCTGGCAACTGGTCCCCCCCATCATTACCGGCAAATTGAGCGCAGTGCAACTCCCGGCATCCTCCACGCAGCTTCATGCCAGGTCCGTCGTGCAGCCTGCGTTTTTCCCTGAGACGAGCGGTAATGTGCCTGCTGTAAAGCCGGTAATCGCCCCGCCAGCACCAGTTAACCCCGCCCCTCCGTCTGCCGTAGCCAAAGCGCAGGAGCAACCAGGTCTTGAACAGCCCGGTCAACCCGGTAACCGTGAGTCGATGCGTGCTTTCGATTGGTGGTCGATGGTAGGCGAGTCGCCAATCTTCCCGGCTGGCGCGGCAACCATTGAGGAAGCAAGTGTTCCTCTTACAACCCAACGTGCTCAGTCACAGAGCCCGCTACGTTTGAGCAGTAATCAAGCCGAGGACTGGGATAGCCAGCTTGTTAGACCAAAACCGTTGTCGGCCCCACGTCCGGGCACGAGAAGACGTGCGGGAACCGTGGGTCGTCGTCGCGTTGTTGCGGCACTCGCGGCTGGTGTCGTGTTGGTGGTTGGTGGCGTTGGTGTTTTTGAATACGAACGCATGAAGCACGGCGGAAATCAGGCAGCGATGGGACAACCGAAGCCGACTACTGGTAAACAATCAGGTACAGGCAATAAGCCGTTGCCCCAAGCTCCTATGCACAAGGGAACGGCTCTTGGTAACGTTCAGATGCCGGTAAACACGTCCCTGAGCTTTATCAACCCGATCGATCACAAGGCGAGCTTGCTGATCCACCTCCCCAGTGGAAAGTTCGTGGCCTATGAAAAGGCGTGCACCCACGAGGGCGTGCTCGTTCACTACGACCCCCAGACGCAGATGCTGGTGTGCCCGGCGCATGGTGCGATCTTCAATCCCGCCCAGAATGGCGCGGTCGTACAAGGACCGGCTCCTACACCTATTGCGAAGGTCGCAATCCGCGTGAATAGCGATGGGTCGGTAACCGCCGCTTAGGAAAAACGATCATTAAAGATAGCCCACGCAAAGGAACTCTTGCGTGGGCTATCTTGGCTTCATCGCGCCGAACTCTAAAGATGAATATGCGCCATCGCTTGTTTATACGCAGGCTCATTTAACCGAAAACCATCGGCATCGGTGCCGCGTGTGCTGGACGCAAAATCGGCAAATAATTGCAGCGGCAACACGGTCAGTAAGGGGTTGATTGCTTCTGGCAATTCATCAGCATGGGCTAAGGGAAAATGATGCCAACCGTCTTGCTGGAAGAGGGGTTGTACCTCCACAGTAGGCATATTCCCAATCAGCCATACAGCGCTGCCGATCTCGTGCAATGCCTGGAGCAAGCTCGCCGTGCGTTCCCTGGCGGACGCTTCTGCTGGTGCGATGACCACCACAAGATCGTTTTTTTCTACGGCAACCAGTGGCCCATGAATAGCCTGCTCTAGTTCGAAGCCCTCGGCGGTGACGTACGCGGTCTCTTTGGCCTTGAGTGCGCCTTCTTTGGCAGTCGTGGCGTTGGGACCTGCTCCAATATAATAGATACGGCGTTGCTTTGCCACGGCATCCTGCGCCACCTCGCGTATGGCCTGCTCACGTTGCAACGCATCTTCCATCGCTGCTGGAATCAACGCCAATCCTTGCTCAAGCTGCTGGACCAAATCCCCGAAACCTTTGAGCTGTATCAGACGAACGATGATTTGTCCGAGGCGTGTGAGGGTTGCCGTGTAGCTGATGGTATGGGCTGACGAGGGGTCTTGATCGACGGTGGTGAGCGCCCAGGGCGTGGTCACCGGCTCTTTGGGGTCTTTGCCGCTGATACTGATAACCACCGCTCCCACTTCCTGCGCTCGCTGTGCCGCCAACATGCTATATTGCTTATTCCCTCGATGGCTGATGATTAGCACTCCATCGTTAGCATGAAGTGGGGTAGGATAGTTGACGAACTCGAAGGCGGCTATGGCCCAGGCTTCGAGACCGAGCGAGCGGAACAGATGCGCTCCGATGGTGGCCGCGTGGAAACTGGTGCCAGTGCCCACGAGCAAGATGCGCTGGCAAGGCACGAGTTGCTGCGCTAGTGTATCGATCATAGCGCGATCCGCCAGCAGATCGCGAATAGCCTGCGGTTGCGCGTGAATGGAGCGATAGAGGTGCGTTGCTGTGTTTGCCATAAAAAACCTTTCTACGGTATGCTTTCATCTTCGCAAAGTAGTAGCGTAAATGCATGTTATTTTATTGTGGCATACTTTGCATGGAAAAGCTACAATCCCTGGCTCACACCACGAGATCACTGGCGGTCGGATTGCCGTTAGGCATGCTCGTATCCTAACCATGATTGGTCGCAGTTCGTACAGATTCGTGATATTATGCGTAAGGAGGGCATACTACGCGTAGTATGCCCGATCCAAACATACGATCATAGGAGCACATATTTCTTATAGTCTAGGAGTGAGAAGATGTCGGATGTTGTTAAGGCGTCGTCTGAAATGTATCAGGGCGTCGATTTAGAATCTTTGTCGTTTGCTGAGCGCGTCCAGCTAGGGGCGGAAAATGCTGTGCGTTGTATGGGCGTGACAGCGCAGGATCGCGTGTTCATTATCGCCGATTACGCGCGTGAGAGCATTGCGCGCCAGGTGGCTGTGGCTATTATGGCCCAGCACGCGGACGTTTCGGTGCATTTCCTTGAGCATTATGGGACGCGCCCATTGACGGCGTTTCCAGATGCGTTGCGCAACGATTTGATCCAGTTTCGACCAACGGTCAGCTATTACATCGCCACTGCTCAGCCGGGCGAAATCGCGTTCCGCATCCCCATGTTACCTTTCCTGATCAACGAACTGCACGTGCGTCATGGTCACATGATCGGTATTGATGAGCAGCTTATGGCAGAGGGCATGTGTGCGGATTACGACGAAGTGTTTCGCCTGACCACGCAGATGTACGAACGGGTGCAGCATGCAAAAACCATTCATGTAACCTCTGAGAAGGGCAGCGATGTAACAGCCACGTTCCACCCGGAGTGGCGTTGGGTGCCCTGTCATGGTCGCTACCATGAGCAGGGGAAGTGGGGAAATCTGCCTGAAGGCGAGGTCTACACGGCTCCTGCAACCGTTGATGGTGTGCTCGTGTGCGATGTGCTGGGCGACTATTTTTCCGCGAAATACGGCGTGTTACAGCATCCGCTGACTCTTACCGTCAAAGATGGCTACATTACCGAGGTTACCGGCGAGGACAAGGAGATAGTAGCAGACGTGCGCGATTACTTCTTCTCAGTGCCCAACGGCAACCGCGCAGGCGAATTCGCTATCGGCACACTGACCAGCCTGAAGCGGCTCACGGGCAATCTTTTGCAAGACGAGAAAATTCCAGGTTTGCATGTCGCTTTTGGTAATCCGTATCCTGAGTTTACAGGTGCGGACTGGGATGCGACGATTCATGTCGATGTGATCCCGACCTGTTGCACAATTGAGGTTGATGGGCAAGAAATCATGCGCGATGGCGTCTTTACTCTATAGAAGATGATCAAAGGGTGGCAAATGCTATTTGTTCGTCACCCTTTCCTCTTTCTGTGCGGCGGTCGATCTTTTATTACGTAGGACTATACTGTTGTAAAGTCAAGGAAATGTGTAATTATACTTTATAGTCATAGCTATGGTTTACAATAATCACGAGAGTCTACCTTTCACTAGTATGCATCTTATGCCAGGGGATAATGGGCACTGAAAAGTTGTGATAATACTTACCAGATATGTATAGGCGTTGCCATCTGTGTCACCGTGACCTGTGAGTAGAGAAGAGAGGAGTTTCGGTGTACCATGACGAGAGGACAACATCTAATTGGTAAGGTGCTTGGCTCTTGTGTCCTGGAAAAATTGCTGGGCCATGGCGGTTCCAGCGCGGTTTTTCTGGCGCAACAGCAATCTCCTGCGCGCAAAGTCGCTGTGAAGGTGTTTCTCCCGCGCACAGTAATGGATGCGCAGATGCGGCAGGATTTTTACCTGCGCTTTTTAAGCGAGGCTGAAGCTGCAAGCAAGCTCGACCATCCGCATATTTTGCCCATCTACTCGTATGGTGAGGAGGATGGGCTACCGTACATCGTAATGCCCTATATGGAGGGTGGCACGCTGGCTGAGTACCTGTCGCAGCGTGGCCCACTGGCCCTGGCGGAAGCGTTGTGGTATCTGGAGCAGATTACCTCCGCGCTTGATTACGCCCACGCTCACGGGTGTGTCCATTGTGATGTGAAACCCGCCAATATTCTGCTCGATCATGAAGGCTACGCGCTGCTCTCCGATTTCGGCATTGCGCGTGTTATTCAGATCAACGGCGACCTTATCGAACCGCAAGTGCGTTATCGTGAAGCGGTGATGGGGACACCCGATTATATTTCGCCCGAACAGGCGCTAGGTCGTGCTATCGATGGCCGCTCGGATATTTACTCGCTGGGCGTGATGCTGTTTTATCTCCTGACGAAGCGCTTGCCATTTCGTGCCGATACATCTATTGCGTTGGCACTGCTTCACGTCCATGAACCGCCGCCCTCGCTGACCTCTATTCGTACGGATCTTGCTCCTGAGGTGGATAGAGCCGTGCTCAAGGCGCTCGCCAAAGATCCTGATGAGCGCTTCCAAAACGCGGATCA
This sequence comes from Ktedonobacteraceae bacterium, assembly GCA_036272735.1. GTDB lineage: Bacteria > Chloroflexota > Ktedonobacteria > Ktedonobacterales > Ktedonobacteraceae > DATAYF01. The sequence continues at coordinate 5,646 of DATAYF010000181.1, read as the reverse complement.
ATTTAAGCGTGCGTTTGCGCAAGCGGTGGCTGCCTCGGAGCGTGCTACTTCCGGCAATACCTACGTGAAGGAAACAGCGCGTGCTATTCGCAGTTTGCTGGCGTGGCGTGCTCCACTGCGTATCTTTGCCCTAACGATTCCGCGCCTGGTTGGCGTCATCGCCTTACTCAGCGTGCTTATCTGTGGTGGGCTGATCTCCGCCAGCTATGTGACCGCTTCTCATGCCCTGGGCGGTACTCGCGTGCCGCAAGCGACTCCTGCGGGTAGTCACACTGCTATGATTGATTATCTGTCCAGGCGGGGAAACTGGCCGCTGAGCAGCACCTTTTTTTACGATCAGCAGCAGCAGAGTTACCACGTCGTCAACACATCCGCAAAAAATGTGGCACTGGCCCTATATACCGGCCGTTCGTTTCACAATTTTCGCTTGAATGTGATGATGTCAGAGGTGCATGGCTCGCATGATGGAGCTGATTATTACGGGGTCGTGTTTCGCTGTGCCTCCGACCAATCGCGTTACTATTTGTTTGAGATGGTGACCTCTGGTGATCAGCAGTATAGCTTTCTGCGCTACGACAACGGTCAATGGCAGCGCCTGGCTGGTGGCTCATCTTCGGCGCTGCTGACCAGTGGCGCACAGCCTGATACGGTGACCATCGATGCCTACAACAATACGTTCTCGTTTTTTATTAACGGGAAGCGTGCTGGCAATCCCGTCACCGATCATGCCATGCCTGCTCTCAACGCGGGCCAGATTGGTCTATACGTTGAAGAGCAGGGGGTAGAGGTGGCGTTTTCCCACCTGTACGTCAATGCTCTCAGGTGAGCACGCTCTACTCTGCTTTTCTACAAAAGCAAGCGTGTGCTAGAAGCAGGTTGCCTATAGCCGACTCATTTCAATTAGAACGGGGTGACGAACGACGGTCGTGCCGGAAAGAGCGTTTGTAGGACAACTGCTGTTTCGGTATTGGCCCATACATCGGGATAGGCATAACGTAGCTCGTCCAAAGAACGGTAGCCGAGCAGCGCTTTGAGGAAAACGAGGGCAGGAAAACCCGCGCCAGCATTTGCATCATAGATCGGCACCTGCCAATTTTCGGCCGCTTTGAACTGTCCGTGCTCGAAAATGATACGTAAGCCACCGTTATAAAAATCGAGCTTTACTTCGCCCGTATAACCAGCAATGGGCGACTTTTTCACACGATCCTCTAACACGGGAGCAATCAGCTTGAGAAACGCTGGTAGATCGGGAACGCGTATATACCAGGCGTAGGGCGGTTCCTGGTAGGGCGCTAATTCCTCCCCCAAAATCGTATACACGGGATGGTTGCGACCGAGCATGAAACTGATCTCACTGAGCGGCAGCGTATCGGGCTTTGGCGTTGGTACCTGGATGCCGCGCTGTTGCAAGGCGCGCAACACCGAGGGCATGATTGCCTGAAGGTTGATGCGCTCGTCAACTTCAACTCCCCACACCCCCAAACCTGTGCCTCTACGCTGACTATCGTGTATGACAAAGCCAACCGGCTCCCCTTGCGCATCAACTATCAGCAGCACGACAGCTTTACGGTATCGCTCTGGATTTTCCTGCCAGCCATCTCTAATCTCATAACGCCAATACTGTTCCGAAGCGTGTGCCCAGAGCATGCTGCTTGCTCGTCGTTGGTCCTCATAACGCATGATGAGAGGGACATCCTCAACGCTAGCCTCACGGAGCGTGTATGGTTCTTGCTCTGCTTGCTTCAATGGCGGGATCGCGGAAAGGTAGGTCACGCGCCTGCCACCAAGGTCGAGGACGTATTCGTAGCCAAACTGGCGATAGAAATACGGAATGCCGGTAATAGCCTGGACCAGGTCGCCCCTGGCTTCGCTGCGGGCATGGACCATGTGAAATAATGCGCGTATAAGGCCGCGCTTTCGATAAGTGGGATCGCTGGCGACGATTTCGGGGCGTCCGACGTTAAACAGTACGTTTTCGTACGACCACTGATGTTGCCATAAGCAGGTGCAGGCAACAATGGGGTGGTTTGCCTTCGTCGTGTCTTCTACGACGCCGTAGTCTCCTGGACCCATCAGCGGATGGTTGCCACTCATCAATAATTCAACCGATGATTGCAGATACGCGTTAGGCGCATCGTTCTCGCTATTGCGAAAAACACGTCCGACCAACTCTGCAATATTTGCGGTATCTGCCCGTGTAGACCAGCGTAAAAGCAGACCTTCCCCTAAATCGCGTTGGTAGTTGGAATCTGCTGCGGATGCCGTCGACTGCATAGCATCTTTCCTTTTTGTGTTTCATATCGTCTACATAATAAAATGAAAACAAGCATTATTCAATCAGCTACTCAGATTGTCAGATTGTTTTCCTGTCTTATAATGCATACAGAAAGGGTGTTTTTTGTATTGTGTGAGACAATGTACCGATCACCTTAAATATAACAGAAGCCCGGCGGAAGTTGTCAAGGGTCGTTTCCTTTTCGAGCACGAAGCAACGAGGCTACGAAGCAATTGACATCGCCTGTATAACCCTCTATACTAAACTAAAGTTAGCCGAAAATAGAACTTCGCCGCTGTGTACTCTATCTCTGCATGGCGTGCGTGCTCATAGAGGAGGATTTCTTCAGCATGACCTATGTAATCACCCAACCATGTATCGGGGTAAAGGATGCCTCTTGCGTTGATGTTTGCCCTGTCGATTGCATCCATCCCTCGCCTAATGAGGAAGGATTCGAGGAAGCGGAACAGCTTTTCATCAATCCTGATGAGTGCATCGATTGTGGCGCTTGTGAGCCAGCCTGCCCGGTCACTGCCATCTTCGAAGAGTCGGCGGTTCCCGAAGAATGGAAAAACTTTACCAAGATCAATGCAGACTTTTTTAATGGCTGACCACTGGAGCTAAGCTTGTAGAGATCGATACCATTTTTGTTTTGCACTGCGCTGTTTTCGCGCCTGGGGATAGGTGCTTACCTGATCAGTAGTAGGCATCTATCCCATATCACCTGCACGATACCGTATTTTTTCGCTCTCCCTGCATGCTGTGGTATAATACAACAAGCTATACGCAATACATGCACATAACTTCTCAATTGGAGCGTATCCTTATGCCTGTAACCCGACGTAAACGTGCCAATCCACCTGAGCAGCCTGAGAATAATAATCATGTGGCAGAGCAGGCTGAAAATCAGGTGGAGGCAAATTCAACGGAACAATTAGTATCACCAGATCAGCCGCAGGTGGAAGATTCTGCTGAGCGCAAGCATCCCACTCCGCCAGCTACACCCGATCCTTCGGATGCCAACTCGTCTGAAGAGGTTTTTTATCAGCAACTACTGCCGCCCAACGGGACTAACGGTGATCAGCCATTCCCGCGTGGATATAACCAGACCATCCAGAGCGGTCGCCGTACCGCTCGTGGTGAGTTGTTTCACCGCCCACCTCAAGTTCCCGGCGCGCCTGTTCCCGATCAGCCAGCGGCCCCAGCCACACCACAGCCAAGCTTGCAGCCTCCTTCGCATGAGATGAAGCTGCCGTTAGGTGTGAAGCCTGGCGATACGACTGGCGACCCATTGCACTTTGCGTATAATCCTGGCTACACTGGTGCTGATGAGGCTCGTAGTGCCCTCCTTCGCAAGCTCGCAGCCGAAACGAAACATGGTGGCCGTGCGCGTTGTTGGGGATGTGGCGCTCTCGCAATCGCTTATGAATGCTGGAACACCCGTAGTAAATCCTTTGGTGAGATCGGCGTTGCCTACTGTGAAATCTGTGGCGTTTGGAGTGTGATGTAACTCACGTGCGTCCTCCCTATCCTCCATCCAGCGAACATTCATAACACCACACATAAGGCCAGCTCTGATGGGCTAGCTTCTATTCGTATGCCTGGATATTGGGTGCGTAAGGTGAAACATCTGAAGTTGCTGGCCCAACTGGCAACGTGCAACTCGTTCCTCGCACCTTGCGTATATTCTATAGCAAAGTCAGTCTCCTACTAGCTCTATGGTAGAAAGCTGTGTAAGTTGGTCTGGAGACATTCTGTAATCGAAGGTGTATACCTATGTATAACATGCGCAACGATGGCCCATCCGGGTCAAGAAGTGCCTATCAATATCAAACGCTTCCTTATGGCTACGAGGGGGGGATTCAGGCGAGCGGCTTGATCAGCAAAGTGATGGGGTTGCTGGCCTTGTGCTTCGTGGTTGCCGCTATCGGTACTTTCGTGGGCTTTTATGTGCTGACCCCTACTTCGTATATCGTGGTGATGATTTTAGGCTTCGTGGTGCTGCTGGCCCTGCGTTTCTTGATCCAGAAGCAGGGGCTAAACTTGTTTTTGCTCTACCTGTTTGCCTTTATCGAAGGCATGGGGCTTGGGCCGCTACTTGGCTACTACCTGCAAAGCGCTCCCAACATCCTGGGTGAGGCCTTTATCCTGACCGCGCTGACCGCGTTCGGCCTGGCTATCTATTCCTGGACGACCAAGCGTGACTTTTCCCGTATCGGTGATTACCTGTTTGGCGGCTTGATTCTGCTGATTGTCGCCAGCCTTGTTGGGCTTTTCTTCCACTCGGCACTGTTTCAGCTTGTGATCTGTGTGGTTGGCGTCGCTGTGTTTTCTGGATTCGTGCTCTACTACGTGCAGCGTGCGCGCTACATGGCCGATACCATGCCCAACGCCATTGGTTTGACGGTCTCGCTGTTTATTACGCTGATCAACCTGTTCCTGTATATCCTGGAGATACTCTCCATCGTGCAGGGTGGTGGTGGCCGACGCCGCTAGCTTTGTGCGTGCCTGCGCGAAGTGATCGGTTCACCCTGTGCACCGGGCAGTAGTTTTCATCGCGTTAAGCTGAAGTGTTCTTTTCACCGCGAGCTTGCGTATACTATTAAGAGGGAGAGAACTGGAATAGAATTACTGCACGTTTTGTTCTCTTTAGCAGAGATGGTTACGCTATCCAAACATGTTTACTCTAAATTGGGAAAGGTGTCATAATGGACGCACATACAAACCTTGTTCATGTTGGTGATCAGGATTTCGATACCAAGGTTCTGAAATCAGATACACCGGTAATTGTAGACTTTTGGGCTGCCTGGTGTGGTCCCTGTCGCGCCATCGCGCCTCAGTTCGAGCGCTTGAGCGATGAATATCAAGGCAAGGTGCGCTTTGCAAAAATAGATATTGATCAGCACGGCAATACTCCCACACAATATCATGTGCAGGCTATCCCAACGCTCCTGATGTTCAATGGCGGAAAAGAGATTGGTCGCCTGGTCGGGCCAAATCCTAGCAGGCTCAAAAACGAAATTGACCGTGTGCTGTCCGAAAACGGCATTGCGGTGGCCTAATGTTTTATGACCCGGTAGTTTTGCTACCGGGTCATCTCTTTTTTTGGTGGCTCTGGTACTTTTTTCTACTCGACGCTTTCAGTTTTTTGTGATATATTCTTCCCGTAATGTGGTTTCACATTTTTTTTCGATGTTGTCTGGACATAAGGGGAACCGTATATATGCCTATATTAGAGCGCTCAAATCCTTTACCATTGTATTATCAACTAAAAGAGGTGTTGAAGCAGCAAATCCGTGCTGGTCACCTGGCTCCGCATACCGCTATTCCTTCCGAGCCTGAACTGGTGGCCCAATATCACGTCAGCCGTG
>DATAYF010000180.1:0-4200 GCA_036272735.1 Ktedonobacteraceae bacterium | reverse complement strand
CTGATATATATTGCCGCCCATAGCAGCCTTTTGTGTCGGTGTGGTTAATGAGCTATCACGTTTACAGCCAACCTTGATTGTTTGTGCATGAACCAGACATAGCCATCTTCTAGATTGGGCTCTGCTGGAACAGCCCCTGCTTGCTGATACATCTCGCCAACGACGCGGTATTGTATGGATGAACCCATGTTGAGTGTCGAGACGACAGTGAAGTTGCCCTGGGGTTTGGGTCCATTGGTAGTGATGAGCCAGACCTTATTACGTGTTTCTTGAATAAGTTCGGCAATAGTGCCCTGAAAGATAACCTGTCCCTGTTTCATTACAGCGAGACGCTGGCAGGTCTGGGCAATATCTTCAACGATATGTGTTGAGAGTAGTACTGCGCGCTCACCTGCCAGGTCTGAAAGCAGGTTGCGGAAGCGAATGCGTTCCTCTGGGTCCAGCCCTGCCGTTGGCTCATCAACAATCAGGAGTTGTGGATTGTTGAGCAGAGCCTGGGCAATGCCCGCACGGCGTTTCATTCCTCCAGAGTAGGTCTTGAGCTTGCGATTGGCGACCTGGGTGAGAGCAACCAACTCAAGCAATTCATCAACGCGCTGACTGCGTTGTTTGCGATTGTCCAGACCTTTCAGAATACCAACATAATCGAGGAATTCACGCGCTGAGAGATCAGGATACATGCCCAGATCTTGGGGCAGATAGCCAAGCGTGCGTTTTACGGCGTTACGACCTTTTTCTGTAGTGCCGTCAAACTGGCCGATCTGTAGTTGACCACTGCTGGGGTGCAGGATTCCGGCGAGAATACGCATCAAGGTTGTTTTGCCTGCGCCGTTGGGACCAAGCAGACCAAACATACCGCTGGGAATGGTCAAGGTGAGATCGTTCAGAGCGTGAACACTACCCCGATATATTTTATTTAGAGAAGTGATTTTGATATCCATACTGAAATTTCTCCTTTGTGCTTTTTAGTGATTGCATCGTAATTTAGCTTTATTCTTCTCCTGCGGTGCCCTGAAGAAGCGCTTCTGTGTTATGCAGTAGTAACCAACCGAGGACAAAGAACACAAGTGCTGTGCCGAGCACAATATAGCGATTGGTAAACCAGAATGTGATATAAGGTGCCAGCGTTGTTGGAAAGAGAAACAGTGGTTGTAGCCAGCTAGTGTAGATGAAGTAGCCATAGAAAACTGCTTCGGCGATCCAGATACCGGCCAGGATGGCGCTGCTGGCGGTGCGGCTACGTGTAAGCAAGGCAATGCAGAGTCCCACAGAGACGAGCCAGCTGAGTGGAGCCAGCCAAGTAAGCTGCTCAACGAATACTTGAGGAATGGCTCCCCAGGCATTGATGACTGCCGGGATGCGCAGGTACTTCCAGTGATATAAGAAAACACTGGAAATTGCAGCGACACAACCGGTCCAGCAGCTCATCAGGAGTAGGCGCAGGAACGCGGTTACACGATACATTCTGGGAAACGTTAATTGCAGTTCAATAGCATGGTCAGGGCTGACGAATGTTGCCACCATAACACCGGTTGCCAGCGGTAAAAGCATTTCCAGACTGGCCGTGAGTATCTGGGAGAGACGTACATGGTCTACCTTCATAGCACTTAGAAAAATGGTCAGCAATACCAGTCCGGCAACAATCAGCAGGGGTATAAGTAGAATCCACCTGCCAATAATGCGAAGTTCGTAACGGATATGATCCAGCAACATAGCATTCCCTCTGTCATAGTAGTCGAGCTTGTGCAGTTTGTTCAGGGTATGAACAATATTTTCGATAAGCTCTGGTCCTAATAGTAAAGGGAAGGTGTGACACCTTAATCACACAGTTGTCGCAAAACTGTGACAGCTTGTAGACGGCCTAGGGGGTGTTTGCAAAATCTTATGTCCTGCCGATAGTCAGAAGGATGAGAAGAGGAGAATTGACGGATGAGCAGTGGGAGAAGCTGGTTCCATTGCTGCCCCCGCAAAAGCCAAGAGTAGGCCGTCCAGCTCAGGATCATCGTGTGATTATCAATGGCATGTTATGGATTGCCCGAACGGGAGCGCCCTGGCGCGACTTGCCGGAGCGCTATGGCCCCTGGCGCACTGTGGCGAGCCGATTTTATCGCTGGGTCAAAGCAGGCATGTGGCAACGGGTGCTGGAGGCTTTGCAGCACCAAGGCGATGCCGAAGGGGCCATTGATTGGCAGATACACAGCGTCGATAGTACCATCATTCGTGCCCACCAGCATGCGGCTGGGGCAAAAGGGGGGAACAAAATCAGGAAGCATTAGGCAAAAGTCAGGGCGGTTTCAGCACCAAATTGCATCTGCGGGTCGAAGGGAAAGGCAAACCGATGTGCTTAGCCCTCTCCGCTGGTCAGCGCCATGAGACGACCCAATTCGAGGCGCTGATGGAGCATGGGGCTGTCAAGCGACGGGGGCCAGGGCGACCCAAGGTGCGGCCCAAGCGGGTCTTGGGAGACAAAGCCTACAGCAGTCGCAAGATTCGGTGCGATCTCAAGCGGCGAGGAATTGGTTACACGATTCCTCGCCGATGCGACGAAACGCGGACCGGTCCGTTTAACCGAACCGTGTACAAAGAGCGCAATGGCGTTGAACGCACGATCAATCGCCTCAAGCAGTTTCGGCGAGTTGCCACGCGATATGAGAAGCGGGCGGTCAATTTCCTGGCGATGGTCACGCTGGTCGTTGTGACGCTTTGGTTATGATTTGCAAACACGCCCTAGACCACGTTGAGTGCATTTCGACAGCCAACGCTGCTCATTCCAGGGCGTGAGACATTCCGGCGTTCTGTCACCGCTTTTCTCGCCCATTTCATTCTATTGCTGAGCACGGAAAGTGTGGAAGATTCAACACTTGGTATGGCGCCCGAAAAATAGCACGGGATAGTAACGGTAAACAGTTCGTGTAAAATTCCCCCTTTCGGCACCCCGTAGGTATACGACGACGTCTCAAGCCGCACATACACCCGCTTGAAGCGGGTATACTATTCTGCTTCTAAGGATGGGGCGTGATGAAAAGCAAAAAAGAGTCTTGATTGCTCACCAGGGAGATTTGTAACATTTGACCTATTGAAAAGAAGTAGTTTTATGATATGATAACGGCAGTGTAGAATATACTTGGATTTCTTTGAAGGTATTGCACAACTTGCCACACCATCATAAGTGCGTCTTGCAGATAATCCGCATCCCGTCGGTTCCGGTTGAGTAACACCAGTGGAACAAGCCGACACATTCATGTGTCGGTTTTTTCTTGCCCGAAGCAGTCTGCATCTTTCTGTTTTCCAACGAAACAAAGAGTGACGTTGATAACCCGGAGATCAGGGAAGCATTGAATACAGAGAAAATTGTTGGCCAACAGCCCTTAGAGCACTTTGTCTACATCGTTCAGTGCAGTGATGGAACCCTGTATACTGGCTATGCAAAGGATGTTGCGCAGCGGGTTGCCATGCATAATGCTGGCAAAGGCGCAAAATATACGCAATCTCGTCGGCCGGTTTCACTCCAGGCATCCTGGTCCTTCCAGAGCAAAGGCGAAGCCCTACGAACTGAACATGCGATCAAACGACTGTCACGAGCGCAAAAATTACGCTTGTGCGGACGAGAAGCGGAGAGAGCGGTCATCAGAGGTTCGTGAGAAGAAAATCCATCATCAGATGCAACGATGTTCTCTGGCTGAATGACAAGAAGAGTGCATCCTTGGCGCAGTCAGTTTTCGCCTCCTAATAACAAGCATGGCTCCGTTGAAACCAGCGGCCCTCTGAAACAGAGGATGAAGTATTGTCCGAGAAGCACAAGGAATTCTTCAGGATGAGTTAGAGGATGTAACGTCTCCCCCATTGTCAGGTTCTTCTGCACTTTGTGTGCTCAGCAATTCAGGTGGTTTTGTCAGACGCATTGCCTCACGAGATATCTTCCTCTTCTGCGCAAGGAGGCTAACCATCTGGTCGTTTCCGAAACCAGTTTGAAGCATACAGAGCCTTCCCGCAGACAAAAAACGTTCGAAAGGAATGCGCGAGAGCATTACGTCATCGGAGAAGATTTCCTATGACGCAATGAAACAAAATGCTCTAAGCGCTCAGACCGGCTATATTATCTTCTCTCTATACATTAGCGTGCAGCAGATTGTAAAAGAGATGGTGTCAAGGGCACATTTTTAGCTGCACGCCCACCATCGGCTACCTCCCAGTTTGACG
>DATAYF010000179.1:0-4906 GCA_036272735.1 Ktedonobacteraceae bacterium | reverse complement strand
TCCCATCTTGCGCGTATTGCTGTTTAACGGTCTCAAGCATGCCATTGTAGATGATGCGAGACTCACGCAAGCACTGCATGAGCTTGCAACGTTGTTCCGTATTCACGAAAAGCCTCTACTCAAACGTCTTCATCTATCTATTCTACAACAAATGATTAGAAAACGTCAAGGGCACGGAAATACCCAACCCAAGCCCCCAAACAAGGAACGCCTTTTTCACCCCCATGGCTGAAGACCAGGGGCCCTCAAAGGCGATTTAATAGGTAGATATCTCCGCTAGTTTCTTGCAGTGTTGTGATCTCAAAACCGAGCGCCTCAATTGGAGCACCGAATGTATCAGGAATCCGCCAGCTACACGCATGTATTTCACCAGGTGCAAGTTTGATCTTCTGCCCATATATAGTCGTAAGTTTATTCCCTGTACTACGCATCAATGTATCGCCACTGTTCAAGCAGAGTGTTGCACCACCAATTAATTCCAAGCGGTTTCCAATGCACCTATCGCCAGTTGGTGGAAGCTTGTCAAACGAGATGTATCAGGTTGATGAGCAGCACGATGCCGCAACTCACGATCGTCACCAGTAGGATCACTCCATCAGTACGAGTGAAGCGCAGCGCCCTTCTCTTGCTGCGCTTCCAACCCGGACGCATGCCATAACAACGCGCCTCCATAGCGGTGCTGAGCGTCTGGGCGCGTTTAAAGCCACTCACAAACAGGGGAATAAAGAGGGGCACCAACTTCAGGGTGCGTTGTATAAAATTCCCCTGCTCGAAACGTACCCCACGCGCCGATTGCGCTTTGATCAGTCGCTCGACTTCCCCCACGAAAATAGGCACAAATTTCATCCCAATTACCAATACCATCACGAAGGCATTGACCGGCAAACCAATCTTTTGTAACGGTGCTAGCAGCGTCTCCATGCCATCGGTCAGGTCGACCATCGACGTCGTAAACATCAACATCGAAACCAGGTAGTAGAGGAAGAGGACGCGAATCATGGTGACGGTGCTGGTGATGATGCCCTCCCGTGAGATCGACACGAACCACCAGTGCCATAGTACCGTTTGTGGCTGCTGCGGCGCGTAATAGAAGAGGATCTGGATGATGTAAATAAACACCAGAAATCCCAGGAAGGGTTTGTAGCTGCGCAATACATAGGTCACAGGCAGGCGCGATAGGTATTGCAATGCCACGCAGAAGAGCAGCAATATGCCAAAGGGGAGAAATGTGTTGATGTATAGGGTGACAACGATGAGCAGGACAGCACAGAGTAGCTTGGCCCGTGGGTCCATGCGGGCCAGCATTGATCCATTGTTGACATATTGCCCAAAGGTGATATTGCGCGAAAGTTCTATCATATCTCTATCTCGCTGTCTGGAAGGGTTGCGACTGGCGCTGTCTGCTTGATGATCTCGTCTTCCAACTCTTCGATGTTTAGCACGTCGGTACGCAGACCTGGGAGTACGGAACGCAGGTCGAGTGCGATTTGTGCCGCTTCAGGCAAACCAATGTCCAGGCGCGTCAGTTCCTCGGACCTCCTGAGAACTTCGCGCGGCGTGCCACCGAAGACCAGTTGCCCTTGATCGAGTACGTGGACATAATCAGCGATACCGACCACGTCGGCCAGGCTGCTCGCTGTATAAATAATGGTCAGGTTGCGCTCATGCGTGAGTCGTACAATCATGTCCAGCAGCTCATGCCGCCCACGCGGATCAAGTCCGGCCGTTGGTTCATCAAAAATAATCACCTGTGGCTGCATGGCGAGTACTCCGGCAATAGCAACGCGTCGCTTCTGTCCGCCGCTCAAGGCGTAAGTGTAGCGTGTACGGAAATCCTCGTACTCCAATCCTACCGCTTCGAGCGATTCTTTGACCAGGCGGCGCGACTCCGCCAGCGGCACATTTTTGCGTCGTGGCCCAAAGGAGACATCTTTGCCGACTGTCTCCTCGAAAATCTGGCTCTCCGGCGATTGAAAGACGACTCCCACTGTGAAACGCAGTTGTTCCCTGACCGTCCGATCAGCCCCAACATCTTTGCCTGCGTAATAGTAGCTTCCACGTGCTGCTGGAATTAAGCCCGCTAGCATGTCTACAATGGTGGACTTGCCCGCTTTTGTGGCTCCCACCAGCGCGGTTGTTTGCCGTGCGGGGATAGAAAGGGTCACACCTCGCAGAGCCTCGGCAGCGAACGGCGTGCCACGTAAATACGTGTGCTGCACGTTTTTTAATTCAAAAAGCATCACCCGTTCCCTCATCTCCCTACGAGATGTTTTCTGAGATCTTCGCTGCTCAATACCACTTCAGGCAAGTGTGCCCATCCTCCCTGACGTAAGCGCTGGCCCAGTTGCGTGACCAGTGGTATATCTAGCCCTACCTGGCGCAGTTCGTCGGCATGCGCAAATACTTCTGTAGGCGTGCTATCCATGAGAATGGTGCCCTGATGCATGACGATGACCCGCTCAAAGTCGGTGACCTCTTGCATGAAGTGCGTAATATGAATGATGGCGATACCCTGTTCACGCGCCAGGCGATGCGCCATCTCCAATACGTGGCGGGCCGTCTGTCCAGAAATCATCGTCGTCGGCTCGTCAAGAATGAGATAGCGTGGGCGCATGGCTAACACTCCGGCGATAGCCACGCGTTGCTTCTGGCCGACGGACAGGTCGTTAATATCCGTTTGAGCATAGGATTCCAGGTTCAGCAGGGCCAGGACCTGCTGAATGCGCTCTTCGATTTCAAAGCGTGGCAGGCCGAGATTTTCAGGGCCAAAGGCGATATCGTCGATCACCGTATTTGCCACCAGTTGATCATCAGGATTTTGAAAAACCATGCCCACACGCTGGCGAATCGTCCATAGTTCTTCGCCCTGTACGTCGGTACGCAAGCCGTCGACCAGGATCGTGCCGCTGCTGGGCTGGAGCATTGCTGCTAACAATTTGGCGAGCGTGCTCTTGCCAGAACCATTATGCCCGATGATGGCGACCCTTTCCCCCTCGCGAATGCGCAGGTTAGCAGCATGCAGCGCGGGAGGGTCCTCTTCCGCCCTCTGCATGCTGTAATGAAACGTTACGTCCTTGACTTCTAGCATAGCGTTCTCTTCCCTTAATAGGGCAATTCGTCGCGCGCCCTGGTTTCAGGCGCTTTGATATAGCGTCCCTGAATGATGGTAAACGCGCGGGTGAGCAGCACGGTAAAAATAGCAGCGACGACGGCCTCGCCAATGGCCTGCGGAATGACTGTGATGATAAAGACTGGTGGCAAAAGGTGTCGCACGAAGACGATCATAAACACCACCAGCACCGTATTGGTCACAGAGCCAAGGAATCCTGCCAGGGCGGCCGCTACATCGCGATTGAAACGCGCCAATGCAGCGAAGACAGCCCATGCGACCAGTCCAATGAACAGTCGTGGCAAAATCGCTACAGTTGGATCTTTGAATAATGGGCTGTTGGCATGCAAGAAACTGGTGAGGCCAAAGATAAGTCCGGTAAAAATCCCCACCACCGGACCCGCCAGCACGCCGCCAAGGATCGTCGGAATGTGCTCGGTTGTCGCGTTACCGACTGCGGTAGGTAGCGGGATGAATCCGATGCCGGGTACCACTCCTAAGAGGATGGTAATGGCGGCGAGTACGGCTGCAATGACGAGCCGCTCGGTGGTCAGCACCCAGGGGTTCGTCTTTTTGTTGGTGACTTTGCTCAAGTTCGGCACTCCTTTGTGGAGACAATAGGCACGAGCCATCGTGGAAAGATAGTATCAGGAACAATAAGTTGGCTGGCTACGACAGCGCTGAAAGTGGATGTAAGTAACCTCCTTAGAACTGCATCATGCGCGGGCGGAAAGCATCGTGACGCCTTCTGGCCTACCAATAAAAGCCTGTTTCGCCATATGTAAAAACAGACCGGTTTCTACCACTCCCACGATACTATGCAGGTGTGCATCCAGTTCCGTGGCGTTGCTAATACCGCTGGGGAAACGACAATCCAGGATAATATTATGGTTTTCTGTCGTAAAGATGCTATCAGCCAGGCAGCGCACTTTGACCGTTGCTCCCAGAGCTTCTAGCCGTTTCTTGACAGGCGTCACCGCGAAAGGCGTGGTTTCGACCGGCACAGGGAAGTTCTGACCTAACTGGTTGACCTGTTTTGAAATATCCGCGATAACGACGAAGCGTTGGGCCGCCGACGCGACGATTTTCTCGCGCAACAATGCTCCGCCAGCCCCTTTTAACAGGTTCAATTGTGGATCGATTTCATCTGCGCCGTCAACATACACATCAAGCACCGGATGGGTGTCCAGGTCGGTAAGTGGAATGTTGAGGCTGCTTGCCAGGTCCCTGGTCGCTTGTGAGCTTGGTACCCCGCCGATAATGTGCAGACCTTCCCGAACGCGGCGTGCCAACGCTTGTACAAAATAGTTGGCTGTCGAGCCAGTGCCAAGGCCGACTACCATACCATCTTCTATACTGTTTGCTGCCGCTTCACCAGCCAGTCGTTTCCACGTATCATGTTGTGTCATTAATTTATCCTTTAATGGTAGTTTAAGGAGGTTCTAGGGGAGTATAGCACGTTCTGTGATCTATCCACAAGCGTAGTTCAGCTTCTCGGGTGGTACCCCTTGCCATTCTATTCAGCGCCGTGATACACTCATCAAAGTACTCTTTATAGGCGGAATAGGCAGACCCAACGTATAAAATAGTTGATAGAGCGGTGTGTAACGTATTTCTGGTATAGGGATGAAGCGATCCGGGTTTTTAGGATAGCGACAGGGCTAGTCTGTTTCAGGTGGTAAAAAGCAATGTCTGATGTTTGGCGCATCTTTGTCGTTGATGGCGAAGAAAATTCTAACCATACTATTGTCAATGCTCTGCGCAGAGACGGCTATTTTGTTCAGAGCGTGCTTACTG
>DATAYF010000178.1:0-2638 GCA_036272735.1 Ktedonobacteraceae bacterium | reverse complement strand
CAACCAGGATTTTGCCGGGTACCATATTGCCACCAATGCCGATGTTGGTTCGGTTGAAGCGTATTGGTTGGACAAGGAGGACTTGTACTTCAACCCGCTGGGGGCCAAGGGTGTTGGCGAAATTGGCATCGTCGGCACTGCAGCGGCCATCGCCAACGCGGTGTATCACGCCACCAGTATCCGAGTGCGCGACTTGCCAATCACTCTTGATAAACTCTTACAATGAAAGGATTAAAATAGGTATGGAAAAGAATGAAATAGAAGCGGAAAAGATTGAGCAGCATCCCTACGCTCGTCGCTGGTGGATGCTGGTTGTGATTCTAGCGGCCAGCTTCATGGCCATCCTCGATAACAATATCGTGAATGTTGCCATCCCCTCGATTAAACGAGAATTACCAGCCACGTTTGTGCAAATTGAGTTCGTCAGTGCTGGCTATACGCTGGCTTAGGCCGTCATCCTCATGACCGGTGGACGGTTGGGGGATTTGTACGGGCTCAAACGGTTCTTTCAGATTGGCATGCTCGGTTTCACCCTGGCCTCGCTCCTCTGTGGTCTTGCTCCCAATCCAGGTGTGCTGATTGTCGCCCGCATTCTCCAGGGGCTCACGGCTGCTTTGATGATACCGCAGGTGTTGGCGCTGATCCAGGTCAGCTTCCCTGCAAAAGAGCGAGGTGTCGTTTTCGGTTTCTATGGTGCTACGCTTGGTCTGGCCTCTATTGCCGGGCAGATCGTGGGCGGTCTCCTGATCAGCCTCAATGTGTTTGGACTGGGTTGGCGTAGCGTCTTTCTCATCAACGTCCCAATAGGAGTGATCGCTGGCCTTGCGGCGCTCCTTTTCATTCGCGAATCAACCGCTGACGCGGCTCGGCGCTTAGATCTGATTGGGGTGGGATTGCTGACCTCAGGATTGTTCCTGCTGGTCTATCCACTGGTAGAGGGACGGAATGCCGGATGGCCTGCGTGGGCCTTCGTGTGCCTGGTTCTTGCCATTCCAGTGCTGGTGCTCTTTCTCCTATATGAACATCGCTTAGCGAGAGTTGGAGGAGAGCCTTTATTACCGCTTTCGCTTTTCAAAGAGCGCAGCTTTAACCTGGGAATGATTACACTGTTGGTCTTCTATGGTGCCATATCATCCTTCCTCTTTATCTTTCCTCTGTACTTGCAGATTGGGCTTGGCGCCTCGGCCCTGACGGCAGGATTGACTTTTGTGCCGTTAAGTCTGAGTTTTGCCCTCAGTTCGCTGGTGAGTTCGCGCCTGCGTCCCTTGTTAGGACCCTGGGTAGTCCGTGTTGGCGCGATCCTTATGGCAGGGGGAGAACTCTGGACCCTCCTCACTGTCCAACAGGCGGGGCTGATTGTGCAAGAGCCGCAGTTGTTGCTCCCGTTCCTTGCTATGGGCTTCGGTGAAGGAATGATCCTGGCACCACTCATTCCGATGATTCTGACCAATATTCGGGCGCAACATGCTGGAGCGGCTTCTGGTGTGCTCACGACGATCATGCAGATCGCAACTGCGCTCGGCGTGGCGGTAATTGGCATCGTTTTCTTTGGTAATTTAGGCGCGACGCCGCCAGGACAGGCACTTCAGTTAGCGCGGAGCTATGGACACGCATTTGTGGTCTCTCTGGTCGCGATCCTTGTTCTGGCAGCCATCATCTTGATCTGTATTTGGTTGCTCTCCTCTGTGAAAAGAGCGGAACAGGACAAACGAGTGGAACAGGACAAACAAGCAGAGACACAACCCGCAGAAACAGCTATTTGAAGGCCGTGTCAACACCGCCGCGAATGTGATAATGCATCTCTGGCTAAGTACAGGCTATCATAAAATTGCACTGAGTTTCTTTTCAAGTTTCTCAACGGTATAGGTCCACTTGATGGGTTTGGCCTTCTGGTTGTAATAGGAGATAAACTCCTTGAGAGACGCTTCTAAAGCTATTGTCGAAATAAAATGATTGGGCTGTAAATGTTTGCGCTGAAGAATACTGAACCAGATTTCGATCTGATCGAGCCAGGATGCGTTGGGAGGCAACCAATGCACCTGGAAGTGCAGTCGAAGGTCACAGACGCCTGCTTGTTCACGGAGCCAGCCTTCCAGTTGTTTGGGCGCGTGCGTGGTTCCATTGTCCAAAATGAAGATCACGTTCTCGACCTTGCGCCGAAGCGCTTCGGGAATGATAACTACTTGCACAAAGGTCTGGAAATCGACAAAACGCTTGCGTTGGCGACAGATTCCGTACACCTTGCCATCGGCAATGGAGAGTCCGGCAAACAGATGGCGTGCGCCGCGACGATGGTAGCGCGCTTCGTGCAACATCGGCTTGTCTTTTCGTGCTGGGCGAGGCGGCTGCTCGCCCTCACGGGCCTGAATGGAGGTTTTTTCATCCAGACTGACCAGCCACGTGCCCTTTTGCAAGAGGGTTTGCGCCTGGACATACGCTTCAAGCACGGGGCGTGCTCGTTGCAAGAATGTCAGCGGATCATGGATATGCTGCCAGTTGTGATAGCGCCAGGGGCGAAGTCGCTCGGCTTTGAGCCAGCGACCCACCGTGCTGGTCGAGATGGGCGGCAAGCTCGGATCTTGAGCCACACGCCGAGCCAACTCCGCTCGGCTCCAGCGTGCAAGCGGTACCTGACTCT
>DATAYF010000177.1:0-9256 GCA_036272735.1 Ktedonobacteraceae bacterium | reverse complement strand
TTGCGCATGCAGCATGTCAGCCTGGAAGCATTTGACTCACATATTACCGTGATTGGAAAGGGCAAAGGGACAGGCAAGTCCAGAGAGATCGGCCTGGGAGATACCGCACGCAAGGCCCTCAAGCAGTATCTGAAACACCGGACCCAACGGATCAAGCGCGAGAATCCGTATGTGTTCCTGGGGGTTCGTGAGAATTCGCCATTGACGCTCCATGGCTTGGAAGCCATGATTGAGCGACTTGGGGAACGAGCAGGCATCAAGGCGTACTGTCACAAGTTCCGCCATACCTTTGCCATCAACTATCTCCTGCAAGCAGGGAAGGATGCCGATGGAGCCGCACTGTACAAATTGATGCGGCTCCTTGGCCATACCGATATCAAAACGACCGCCATCTATCTGCGCGCAATGGACCAGCAAGAGGCGCGCAGAGGTGGGTCAGTCCTCGACAACTTGAAATAATTTGGCAAAGCAACAAGTGAAATACCGCTTGTTTGTCGACAAGATTGAAATAGCATGATATAAGGTTCTTGTCGGTTAAACTGAGACAAAGGGAATTTGGTCCTTTCGGAAAGGATTGAAACACAAGTTTCATCTGATCTGAAGGGAAAAAAAGCGGGACGGGCCGGAGGTCGAAAACCGGCGCAACGCCGCAACCACCGAATAGTCAATCAACGGCCAGCAAGATCAAGGAGAAGCGTCACACACAGCAGCACGGAATCCTTGGGATGCTGTACAATTTCCCCCAGCAGGGGTTCTTTGCTGTCCTGTTTGGGATATTAGCACTGGGTGGAGCAGTGGCAGCACTTGTGTTCAAAATTGATGCACCTATGTTTATGCAGATCTTGTACGCGGTAGGAGCGGGCTGTGGGATCAATGTCGGGGCCGAAGTGGTCAAACACTTCAAATCTCCTGTCGCAGCACGTTCAGACCATCCGTTGCTTGAATAGTTCCGAGAGGGGTCAGCTATCTCCGGCTGGCCCTTCTTTTTGCTTGTTTTCTTCCTCCCAAGATATCACCACCGCAGTGTGAATCACGAAACTACATGGCTCTCCTGCGCTTGGCTTTCGTCTGCTGGTATGCGGTTTTCATTTGCCTTTGTTACAGAATAGAACTTCTACCGTTACAGAAGATAATGCGTTCTACGTTCACAAGGTCGGCTCGTGCTGCAGAGTGGATGTAGTGGTAGAAGACTGGCATGGCAAAAAATAGGAATATGTAAATGAGTCTGTTACGCGCTATTCAAAATGGTGCGACCGAGGACTCTGTGAGCCTCGGTTCTTTATTACGTAAAGTGAAGCTTTTGGCTAGTCGTATGGGGGTGAGGGAGATTGGTGAGTGGGCAGAGCGGGAGTTGTCGGGATATGATAGCACTGAAGGCTTACCACCTTACCGTGGGCCGTTCAACACAATAGTTCTCGGCAACGCTATGGGTCCGTTTGGGAGAGAGTTGAGAAATTTCCCTATCCCTCCGATGGCTCTCTCTGAAAAGTTCCGCGACGAGCACTTGTTCAAGTTGGACTTCCTTCAGGGAGTAGCGGAACTAGAATCTCTAGTAGCTGCAAAACAAACTGTACGAGTACCGTGGGATGCTGATGTAGTGATGATGTTCTCAATCCTTGCTGAAGGTGGCACCGTAAAGATAGATCCGTCAATGGCCTTTATCCAGATATGGAAGGAAGTTCCCCACACGACTATTGTCGGAGTCTTGGATGCCGTCCGTAACCGTCTTCTCGACTTTACGATGCAGATAGGAGAAGAGGAGCCGTCAGCGGAGGATGAGCAACGAATCACCGATCCTAAGCGCGTCAAACGAACTGCTAACGTGTTCAACAATATTATTTACGCGGCTTCTGCCAATATCGCCATTGGCAATCGTGACGTGACGCAGACCCAGGAGTTACCCGAACCCTTTGATAGCAATGGCTTAATGGACTACTTACGTAAGGTAGGCCTCAACGACGATATGATTGATGAGTTGCAGGACGCATTAGATGAGGATGCCAAAGAAGAGGATGAAAATGGTGAAGATGACGAACCAAAGAAGCCTGGTCGAAGGGTTCTTACGTGGCTGAAGAATGTGTCAACTGCTGCTACGACTCAAGTTGGGGCTCCTGTAGCTACCACACTCATTACTCAAGCTCTTCTGCATTACTTCCGATTTTAGCAATAAAAACCACATACCAAGGCAGACGAAAGCCATTGGTGACATTTAACGCTAGAGATGCTCAGGCACAAGGGATGTAATTGTAAATTCCAAAATTAAGATTGCCATTGATTTGTACAATTAAATGGGAGAGCAAGTATCCTTCCTCGACGCGCTTTACTGCGTTTTGTAGCCAAAAGTTGAAAATGGTTTCCGCCATTTAATTGTACAAATTGTCCCGCTAAAAGTTGGGATTTACAACCGCAGGCACTCCACCTTCATGAAACTGAAGAAGATATAGTCGCGTTTCTTTTGCTCTGCTGTCTTTATCTCTCGGTATGCTTCCATGAGAAGACGTTGATGAATATGCAATACAGCCCAACAGCCCAAGAGAAAGCCAGCGCCGCAATAAGGGAGAGGGAGCGGAAACACCGAGGAAGGGTGTTTTTTTAGGATCGTAAACTCATCTTGCCAGGGAGGGTATGGTAAGTTGAATGCTCATCGTTGTGCTCTTTGCGAGAAACGTGGTCTTATATATCTGACTCATCTATTTGCTCTGTTGGCAGTTCTGATTCAGAGAAGAAGAGAGCTGTATCAGGTCAAGTCATCGTACTCATCACAGGAGGAAGTGCTTATGGTTGTCTGGAATAAAGAAAAGAAGCCTGGGGCTATCATCGTGACAGGGGCAAGCCGTGGAATTGGTGCTGCTGTTGCCAAACTCGTTGGTGCACACGGGTTTCCCGTTGCTGTGAACTTTACCAGCGGGGAGGCCGCTGCTCAAGAGGTTGTTTCTCAGATTGTTACCACTGGCGGTCGAGCCACTGCCATTCAAGGAGATATCGCTCGTGAAGAGGATGCCATTCGCCTCTTTGAGACTGCCGCGCGAGAGTTGGGACCACTTCAAGGACTCGTGAACAATGCAGGGATTACAGGTGGCTTTGCTCGCGTCGAGGCGATAAATGTAGAGGTCCTCACACGGGTGCTTGCCGTCAACGTCGTCGGGACGATTCTGTGTGCACGAGAGGCCGTTCGGAGGATGTCTCTGCGCCATGGTGGAACCGGTGGAGCGATTGTCAATATTTCTTCTCTTGCGGCGCGAACTGGTGGCGCAGGGGAATGGGTCCATTACGCCGCATCCAAAGGAGCGATTGATAGCTTCACCATCGGACTGGCACGCGAGGTTGCCCACGAAGGCATTCGTGTCAATGCCGTCGCACCTGGACTCATTGAAACCGATCTGCATGCCGCAAATGGTGCGCCTGATCGTCTGGAGAGATTAGGTCCATCCATTCCTATGCAGCGAGCGGGCACTGCAAACGAAGTGGCTGAGGGTGTTCTCTGGCTGCTTTCTTCGGCAGCCTCCTACACGACAGGGACCATCCTGGAGATCGGGGGTGGGCGATGACAAAGGAGAGCAGAGAACCTCATATGCCTCGGAGTGGGGTGCTTCTCCCGCGACAAAAGGCGTAGCCACTGAGAAAATGCAGTTATTGGTAGGAGATGCGTCGCAAACAGTGGCGCATTCGCAAAGACCTTACCGCCTTCTTCGTCCAGTAGTATTGGTCCTTGCTTCATTCGTTGAATAACGACGGAGAGGGCTGGATAGGCCTCATGCCGTCCCTCTTTCCCTGGAGGTCAAACAGGAATGCCTCCCGAAGCCTCCCAGATGACAACCGGGTATCCTTTAAAGATCGTGATGATAAATTATACATCTCATCTTTTCCTACGCCTTTTCCATCAGTGAAAGCCCACGGGATGCGCGACGGGATGAGTTAGCTGACTTGAGCCAGTGCGTCGGAGTGGAGGAGTTGCGATTATCTCACATCCTCGTCGCGGTCAATGCGAGCCACGGGAATTGACGTTTTAGGCACACGCGAAACTGTGAAGCAGTTCACAGCAAAACTCCAAATTTTTGTATACTATCCATATGGCTATACCCCCATTGCAGGGAAACGAATGCTCTTTCTCTCTTCCCCTTAAAAGGAGCTTAGGTATGCAATATCAAGATGATCAGATGGAGGAACTGATAATGATCTCACCACGAGATCACCGATACACTCCGTCACAATACTCACATATAAAGAGCGTGCTCAAGCATGGGTTTCTAGCTGGAGCTATCCTGGCAGGAATTGTCATTGTTACCACAGCCATTTTTACCAATCCAGTTGTGAATAATGCGCTCTTCAGCACGTTTGCCAGCTCGTATTTTTTCGGTTTACTGTATCAAGGAAACATCGTGATCAGCCTGATCGTTACTGCTCTTTGTGCTCCAGTCTACTTCTTTACCGGTTACTTCACCCGGAAATATTCAGCGTTTGCCTGCTTGATCGCTCTGGTCTGTTTTCTCTTTGTCGATGCTTGTTCCTATCTTGTGATCTTTTCCGGCTCAGTCTCACGATCCACCTCACTCAAAGATACACTTATTATTTATATTTTTGCCTTTCTCGTCGATCTTTTTCTGGCATTGATCGTTGGATTTGGGTTTACAGGGGTAGGAGCTGCTTTTAGGCAAAATCAACAGGGAAAGGCATTTCCAAAAAATTAACGTCTTGACCCTACCTTGTCAAGTGAGGAAATGCCCATTGCTCTTTCGCTCCCTGGTATCATCTCATTGCGCATCCCGTGGGGAAAGACGTTCCAAGAGAAGAAGAACAATCATGGGCGGTAGAATTATCAAATAGGCAGCAAATAGACAGCTAAATGCTTCCAGGTAAAGCCTGCGGAGATGTGATACAATGAAGAGTGGTAGGTGCAACGGCTGTAGTAGCACGTTTTTTACGAGGTGTGATACAGATGAGAGGTTGATGCTGAATCGAAAGGAGAAGGTGCCGATGAACGATCATCACCTAACCCGAGGGACGTTCGGGTTCCTCTGGTTGTGCTCAGTGGCTTTCGTCCTCAGTGGGTGCATACACGCTTCGTCTTCGGCGAGCTCGACGTCGACTGTGCCAACGCCCCGGGCATCGCCTTCGGCTCCTGCTCCCTGCCAGACCCAACACCTCCTGCTCGCATTTGACAGATTTGGCGCCGCTACGAGCAACGAGGCTGCGCAGTTTGTCCTGGTGAACCAGTCGAAGCAGAGTTGTACGCTCTCCGGCTATCCAGCGCTTCAGCTCCTGGATGCTCGACACCAGCCCATTCCAGCACACGTCGGGCAATCCACGGGGAGTCCTCTGCATCCCACGCAGGCGCCCCATCGGTTTGTCCTTGGGCCGGGGGAAAAGGCGTATTTCGTGGTTGCGTGGGCCAACCTGGGCTGTGGGAAGATCCCTCCAGCGTCCTTTGCTTCCCCAGTCTCCTTTCTGCGAGTCACCCCGCCTCTCAATCAGGCATCCCTGCTGGTCGCCACCCAGTTCGGGGTCGAGTTCTGTCCGTTCAGAAACTCTGTGGAAATCTCTCCTCTGGAGCCGGACAACAAGGTCCTGTTGACATTTTTCTGAGCAGGCGGTTCGTTGGAGTTTTTCTCTGAACTCTCTGCGATCGCACTCTCTCCTTCCAGGCTGCTTAGGCGGCTTGGGCGAGTGACAGAGGAACCTCCTGATCCTTGTCTGGAGCAAACGGACTCCCAATATGCCGTAAGACCGAAGCCGGCATCTGGCCCAGAGCCTGAAAATGCCGCTCCGTATCCGCGAGCAGCAGCTCAAACGTGCTGCGGTGATGGTTATGTGTAACGACCCGCCGCGAGACGCGCCAGAGCCACTCAATGCGGTTAGCGTCCGGATCATAGGCGGGGGTGTACACCAGATACAAGTAATCCTTGAATTCGCTGAGTAAGCTCCGCACGAGCAGGGAGCCAGCCGGTGTGTGAGTCTTGAGATTGTCCGCAATCACGATGGCAACGCGTCCCCGCTGCTTGGAACGAGCCACGGCAGCACGCACTTGCTCGCAGAACACATCGGCAGTGCGTCCGGGAGCCAGCCGGCCATCGAACCAGCCATCACGCCAGTCGACCAGGCCGAAGCCGTAGACCTTGCGATTGTCCCCAGGCGCTTCAACCAAGCGTTGCCCTCGTCGACCCTTGCGACACCACACCCGTGTGAGGGTCGGGTGAAAAGCCACCTGCATCTCATCTTGCAGATACAGGTCAGCGCTTGGGACAAGCGCGAGTAACCTTGACAGGTCGGCGGGAAGCTGATCCCACAGGTCAGCCTCAACCAGATCATGAATGGGTAGAGGTTCGGGTACGGTTGTACCGGCTAAAAGAACCTCTACCCGCAGGCGTTTCCCACGTAATCCGCTTTCTCTTCAGCCTTGCGCCGAAGCGTCCAGGTGGAACGTTTGCAAACGTAGTCATGGGCATGTAAGTACACGCGAACTGTCTCTTCAGTGACGTGAATACCCGTTTGCTGACCCAGATACGCCGCGAGTCGCTCGGTAGTCCAGTTGGCCGTGTCCTGCCCAACATCATGAGGGTCCAACTCGATCACTCTGAGCAGTTCAGTTTCCCAGGCTGCTGTGACCCGTCGCTCTCGGCCTGGGGCCGTGTGCTGGGGAACAGCGTCCAATCCGCCAGTCAAAAAGCGCTTGAGCACGCGTACGACGGTGTCCTGGCTGCGCATCACGGTTTGGGCTATTTGGCTCGACGTTTGGCCTCGCTGCGAGAGCAAGAGCATCTGGTAGCGCGTGCGCGTTTCGGCATCAGTCGTTCCATCGTAGCGATGGCGCAGTTCAGTTAGCGTCGGCTCCTCCAATGAGGCGAGGGTTATGGGGGCGGTCATTCTTCTTCCTTTCATCACTTTCCCACTTCTCTCATTGTACCAGATCTCCGCATTCCCTACCTGGAAGCATATATCAGCCATCCCTCTTTTCTCCGATCTGTGGATTTGTGGTGATGAGGCACCACATGTGGCTCCCTCTTGCCAAGCATATTTTTTATTCTAACATGTTTTGTTCATTTATCGTCATGCTCTGCTGTAAGGTGAGCTTGTGCGAGCCCTGGCAAAAGGGGGCCAATTTATAAGTCGTCAATGGAAGAAGCCGCATCGGGAGAGGCATTACTTATTGATTGATCTCAACGTAAAAAGCTAAACTTCGCTAGCAACTCCCTATTGGTTCAGGATATTCGAGTTTAGTAACCTATACTGAGATTAATAAGAATGCGTTTGCTTGGCATCGTGCTACCGATACGAGAAAGAAAGGGGATGATGAAGCCTGAGGGAGAAATGATCAGAAACAGAAAAAGGAGAGAGAAAGAAATGACCAGGAACCCCTAGCCATCAGATGTGACAGATGCCCAATGGGCCATCTTGGCGTCCTTGCTCCCTCCTCCTGACCCAGCGGGTCGGCCAGGAGAAATTGAGCGCCGGGAAATCGTCAATGCGATTTTTAATGTCCTACGCAGCGGGTGTCCCTGGCGATACTTGCTCGATGATTTTCCGGTGTGGGAAACGGCCTACTCCTCTTTTCGAGACTGGAAGAGGGATGGCACCTGGGAGCGGATGCATACGGCCTTGCGCAAGCAATTGCGCGTCCGCATTGGCAGTGAGTCCGAGCCGAGTGCCGCGATCACTCTCAGCCAATCGGTCAAGACCAGTGCTGTCCGTGGTGATGAACGAGGCGACGATGGGGGCAAAAAAGTTCTCGGGCGCAAACGTCATCTGCTGGTGGATACCCAGGGCTTGCTTCTGGCTGTGAAAGTTCATGCCGCCAACGTGCTCGATCGGCATGGCGCCCCGCTGCTGCTTGCTCCTCTTCTTGGTTGCTTCCCTCGTCTCCAATTGATCTGGGCTGATACTGGCTACAATGGCAAGTGTCAGGAGTGGATCAAAGTATATCTGGGAATCGAGGTGGAAATCGTGAACCACCCTTGGACTGGCATCAAGAGCACCTCTGCTCCGATTGGGGAGAAAGTTGACTGGGACAAGATCATTCCCAAAGGCTTTCATATCCTTCCCAGAAGATGGGTCGTGGAGCGAACCAATGCCTGGATTTCGCGCTGTCGTCGGCTCGCCCGCGACTTTGAGGGCCTCTGTGCATCGGCTGAGGCCTTCATCTTTATCGCTATGAGCAAGCTGATGGTCACCAGGCTTGCCAAGTTCGCTAGCTAAACCATGCCAAGCAAACACACTCTTAGAGCCTGTTTGCTTAAGGGAAAGTGCCGAGAGAAAAAAGAGAGGAGAAGAAGAACAAACACAACAAAAGGGGAGAAAGAGGAATGATCATGGGAGCGAAAGTCTATCCCTCAGATCTGACGGATGGACAATGGACCTTGTTGGAACCCTTGATTCCGTCCGTCGCGGAAGGGGCAGCACATGTCCTGCATGAGCGTCGAGCGATCGTGAACGCGATCCTGTATATTCTGCGTAGTGGCTGTAGTTGGCGCATGCTGCCCCATGAATATCCACGTTGGGGCACCGTCTACGATTACTTTCGGCAATGGCAACGCGACGGGACCTGGGATCAAGTGCTAGAGACCCTGCACATGCAGGTGCGAGTGAAGCAAGGCCGCGATCCTCAGCCGAGCGCCGCGATTATTGACAGCCAATCGGTGCGTGTCAGTCCGATTCGCGGTCCTGAAAAAGGCTATGATATGGGGAAAAAAAATCTGGGGTCGCAAACGGCACCTGCTCATTGATACGCAGGGCTATTTGCTGGCAATCAAAGTCCTGGCCGCCAATCGTTCGGATGCCGAAGGAGCCAGAGTGCTGTTGGAGCCGTTGAAAGAGCGGCTTCCGCGCATTCGCAAACTGTGGGGAGACAGCCATTATGGGGGCGAGTTGCTGCGCTGGCTGCACGAGCACCTGGGCTGGATGGGCGAAATTGTCAAGCGGATCAAAGCTCCTACCCGAGGAATCCTAGTCCCGGAGGGGGAGGAAGTCGATTGGGAAAAGCGCTTTCCCTCCGGTTTTCAGCCTCTGCCCAGAAGATGGGTGGTGGAGCGCTCGTTTGCCTGGATGGTGCGCTTCCGGCGTTTGAGCCGCGACTATGAGGGCTTGCCTCTGTGCAGTGAGGCATTCATCAAGGTTGCCATGATCGCTCTCATTCTGGCCGACTTAGAAATGCTCGCCGATTCGCACATTTCCTGAGCTTTGCTCGTTTTCTTGCTCTTTACCCTTTTTCCTTCGTTTTGTAAATCTGTCTGAATTGCAATACGATTGGAAGCAAACAGGCTCT
>DATAYF010000176.1:0-5170 GCA_036272735.1 Ktedonobacteraceae bacterium | reverse complement strand
CCCCAATGCGAGACCGGGGCGCCTGCGCTCCCAGGACTGATTTGACAATTCCAACAAGATCGATATGGTCGCATTCCACCTGGATCGCCTGTTGGCCAATGGCTTCAGCCTCGAGGAACTGCAATCGGGCAAGCCGGTGATCGGCATCGCCCAGACCGGCTCCGACATTACGCCTTGCAACCGGCATCACCTCGAGCTCGCCAAGCGGGTGCGCGAGGGCATCCGCGAAGCGTGTGGTGTCGCCTTCGAGTTCCCCATCCATCCGATCCAGGAGACGCTCAAGCGTCCGACTGCCGCACTTGATCGCAACCTGCAGTACCTGAGCCTGGTCGAGATCCTCTACGGATACCCGATCGACGGCGTGGTGCTGACCACCGGGTGCGACAAGACCACCCCGGCGCAGATCATGGCAGCGGCCACGGTCAATATCCCAGCCATCGTGCTCTCTGGCGGTCCCATGCTGAGCGGCTGGTACAAGGGCGAGCGCGTCGGCGCGGGCACCGTCGTGTGGAAGGCCCGCGAGATGTTGTCCATGGGTGAGATCGACAACCAGGGCTGTCTGCAGATGATCGCCGCATCAGCCCCCTCCACCGGTCATTGCAATCCGATGGGCACTGCCCTCACCATGAACTCGCTCGCCGAGGTGCTCGGCCTGAGCCTTCCGTACTGTGCGGCCATCCCTGCCCCCTATGGAGAACGCGCTCAGATGGCCTACATGACTGGCAAGCGCATCGTCGAGATGGTGCGCGCGGATTTGAGACCCTCGCAGATCCTGATCCGCGCTGCCTTCGAGAACGCCATCGTCGTCAACTCGGCACTTGGCGGATCGACCAACGCGCCCTGGCATCTCAAGGCCATCGCCAGCCACGTCGGCGTGGACCTCGACATGGATGACTGGGACCGGATCGGCTACGACATCCCGCTGCTCGTCAACGTGATGCCTGCAGGCTCGTACCTGGGAGAGGACTTCCATCGCGCTGGTGGCGTTCCGGCGGTGGTGGCCGAGTTGATCGCCAGGGGCAAGATCCACGAGCACACCCTGACGGTGAACGGCAAGTCGCTGGTCGACAACTGCAAGGGGCGCTTTAGCTCCGACCGGTGCGTGATCAAGAGGTATGACGAGCCACTGAAGCTGCAGGCGGGGTTCCTCAACATGAAGGGCAACCTGTTCGACAGCGGCATCATGAAGACCTCGACCATCGACGATCAGTTCCGCAAGGACTATCTGTCGAATCCCGACGACCCCAACGCATTCGAGGGCAGGGCCGTCGTGTTCGATGGGCTAGAGGACTACCTCGCGCGCATCGATGATCCGGCCCTGGAGATCGACGAGCACACGCTGCTGTTCATGCGCGGTGCCGGGCCGATCGGATATCCGGGATCTTGCGAGATCGTGAACATGCGGCCCCCTACCTACCTGCTGAAGCGGGAAAACTGGCCGCTCCCCTGGACGTTGCCCTGCATCGGCGATGGCCGGCAGTCTGGAACATCGGCCGGCCCGTCGATCCTGAATGCCTCGCCCGAGGCGGCAGTCGGTGGCGGCATCGCACTGCTCAAGACCGGCGATAGGGTCCGCATCGATCTGGGCAAGCGCACGGCCAACATCCTGATCTCCGACGAGGAACTCGAGAAGCGGCGGCAGGCGCTGGAGGAGAGCGGCGGCTACAAGTATCCGGAGAGCCAGACCCCATGGCAGGAGATCTTCCGTGAGCACGTCGACCAGTTGAGCAACGGTATGGTGCTCAAGAATGCGGTCAAATACCAGCGCATTGCCGAAACCAAGGGCTTGCCGCGCGAAGACTTTTGAAGCCCTTTTGAGGGAAAATACAACCCAGTGAAGTATATATTGGGTTTCCCGCTGATTTGGTGAATCGGTGGGAAACCCACGGAGTTTCAAAATTTACATGAGGCTCATGCCCGACCTGAGTGAATGCTAAGCTTATCTCTTAGGAGATCTTTGGGACAAATGGCTGTCAGAATTTGACACATATCCTGGCTCTGACACAGCTTTGGGGATAAACTCTTCTATAGTATGGTTCTACTACTACGGATCATAACATATACTGGAGTGTTGGATAGCTCAACACTAACAGCGTTGCCTAAACACCCTTAGATTTGCCTATCACCCTACAATATGCGCTACAATATCCTAGAGCGAGAGTACATAAAAGGAGACTGAAGGAATGCTGATGAATACCTCTCTTTCCCTTGTTCCCCAGACCTCGTTTGAGGGACCAGCCTTAGCGTTTGATTTTCCTGCTTTGCACATTGGAATAGCTGAATATACAGAGGGGCCGACGGGTTGTACTGTTTTTTACTTCCCTGATGGAGTCGCAACGGCCATAGATGCGCGTGGAGGATTGGTTGTCAAATGCGGTGACTATGAACGCAATCACGCTATTTGTTTCGCTGGTGGCTCCGTGTATGGACTTGAGGCGGCAAGTGGAGTAACTGCGGCACTCTTTGAGCAGCGGGCTTCTGCACTCCAAACGAAGGCTGCGATTTCGAGTAAGCATGTGGCTTTGGTTTCTGGAGCCATCCTGAATGATTACTTTGTCCGTGAGAATGTCATCTATCCTGATCACAAGCTGGGAAAAGCTGCCCTTCTGGCTGCACGTCCTGGTCTCTTTCCTCTGGGCGCGCGAGGTGCGGGGCGATCAGCTGGTTGCGGGAGTATCTTCAGCCTCGCACACAAGGAACCCTCCGGGCAAGGCGGAGCCTTCCGCCAGATAGGCTCAACGAAAATCGGAGTCTTTACGGTCGTCAACGCAGTCGGCGTCATTGTTGATCGACAAGGACAGGTCGTGCGGGGCAACCGCGATCCCAAGACGGGCCTCCGCCTCTCTCCAGTCGAGGAACTTGAACCGCGGCTTGCTCGTGGCGAAGTGGTGACTACGGCCTTTGGGAATACCACGCTGACACTTGTCGTCACCAATCAATGCTTGCGTCCAGAAGAACTGCGCCAGTTGGGAAGACAAGTCCATTGCTCGATGGCTCGAGCTATTCAGCCATTTCAGACCATCAATGATGGCGATGTTTTATACGCAGTGACCACCAACGAAGTGGACGACTCTCGCGTCAGTGGAGCAATGCTCGGAATACTTGCATCAGAACTGGCATGGGATGCAGTTCTGAAGAGTATCCCAGAACAAATGATGCTCTCTGAGAACCCATGAGAAGGTTCTCGAATGGTCCAGATGGTTGGTCGTTCTCTCTTCCATGTCCGCATGTGATTTAGATGCGGTGAAGCACGCGTTGACGCAGGAGCGGGAAACCTGCTTTGCCGTACAACATACGCTTGATGAGCTTAATTCCGGTGACATGCCCCTCTACCTGTCCATTGTTGATTGATAGAGTTGATCCCGCTTGTCCAGCGGCTTTGTCCAGCTCTACACCATGAGCGAAGCTCTCAAGCTCGGGAAGTCGGCTCTCATGCACGTGGGTCAGCCAGGTATCTAGCCGCTCCCCTTCGCGTTTGCGCAGCATCTGGAGAAAGTCCTGGGTCAAGCAATATGCCGTCTCCAGATCGGGATGGACTCGACGAAGCGCCGCCAGGTCCATCCGTTCGCCCTCCTCCAGGTTGTCTGGATGCCGCATGAAGAGACACACGGCGGCGGTCGAGGTGTAGTGGACCACCTGAGGCATTTCTCCAGGAGGTTTCACCTCTGTCTTCTTGAGCGTTTTCAAGAAGCGATAGACCATCCGTTGTGATCCTGGGTAGCCTTGCACGGCGATCTCTTCCCAGAGGCGGGTGCCGTTCTGCTCCCCGTCCTGCCAGCGTTTGAGCACGTAAGGAGCATACGGGTCAAAATCACTCTGCCGCTTGCGTCGGGGTCTGGTATCAGGAGCCACGCCTCGCTCGAACCAATGCCGCACCGTTCGTTCACTAACACCGAGTTGACAGGCCATCTCCTTGATCGAATATCCTTGCTCACGCAGGCGCACGGCCTGCTGGTAACGCGCATCGCGCTCAGCACGGCGGGTCGTAATGGTCTATGAAACATGGACACCTGGGTCTGGCCGCCATTCTTCGACAGAAACGCTTGTCTCTTCTTGCGCTTTTGTTTCCCCGCTTGCTTCCTGGTTAGCTGCTTTTAATTCAGAGAGAATCCGCGCGAGGAGCCGCTGCACTGCATCCGACAAATTCTGGCAGACATGGTAACGATCAGCAACCTGAATCGCCTGAGGAGCGCCAGTCGAAGCCGCGCTGGCATATTCCGTACCTCGGTCGCGGCTCACATGGGTAATCTCTGGATGGGTGGCCATCCACGCGGAGGCGGTTTCTGCTTGCCGGTCGGGCAAAAGGTCAATGATTTGGTGCGCCTCCAGATCAACCACGACTGTCCCAAACGTTCTGCCACACCGAAACGCGAAGTCGTCCAGGCCCAGACACTCCACATGCTCAGCCGGCGGCGTAGGCAACACCATGATTCGCCGGACAATCGTCATCCAGGACGTGGTAACTCCCAGGTGCGCGGCCAGTCGCGCACCGAGTTTGCCGCAGGTCGCCAACCCGATCGTTTGCAGGGTCTCGCTCAAACGAGTCGTCATCTGCGCCCATGGGGCCACCAGGTGAGGAAGTCGTTCTGCAAAGACCTTCCGCACGCAGGTCACGGTCTCACAAAAGAATTTCCGCACGTGCAGGATCAGTCGAACGCGCTGTCCTGCACAGGGCAGGTCTTTGACCACCCGACGATAGCGGCTGTGCAGACGAGTCGCGGGCTGCTGACACAGCGGACACAACGCGCTCAGCGACGTTGCGGTGACGTGGAGCACGAGTTGATCCTCAAGCCGCTCCATCTGGGTCAGCTCCAATCCCTCGCCCAATGGGAAGAACTGAGGCGTTTCCATCCCGGTATGGTTCTCCTTTTTCTCTCCCTTTTTGAGAGAAAACGAACCACTCAGCAGACAATCTCACCCATCGCTTCCCAGAGATATTGATGACTTTATTCCCAAAGCTGTGTCTGAGCCAGGTTATGAGTCAGAATTGGCGAATTTATGGTCTTTCTGACACATACTAACTTACGTATGCACCTGCTCGCGTGTTGCACTTTCTAATCATTTTCACCAAGGGTGTGTTGCCCCCCACGGGATGCGCAACGAGGTGGTAGCAAGGTGATGCAAATCCCAACATTCTGCTGTGGTACACTAGAGTGAAAAAAAGAAACAT
>DATAYF010000175.1:0-12747 GCA_036272735.1 Ktedonobacteraceae bacterium | reverse complement strand
TCGTGCTTTGATTGTACCGCATATTGTGTTGAGCGTCGAGTAACGAATCGTTGATCAACCCGATTTGGGTGGCAAGGTCCTGTTCATCGAAGTGTTGCAGGTGTCGTTTGACCCGTTCCAGTCCAGGTTCTGCTAGAAAATCGTGGAGTGGTTCTCCATCGGAGGTCCAGATTACGCGACTAGCGGGGTGGGTGGTAAAGTGGGGAATATCGCCCATACACAGGTTGTGTTGCTCGGCGGCAATGACCCTGGCGAGCGATGGCCGTTGTTCGACCTCTAGCCACAGGTGATCGAAGAAGCGGTCCCGTTCAAGCGCGTCGCGTTGTAGATCAGGATGAAAGCTTGCCGTGAGTAATAGCTCGTATGCCTCCGTTGGACGCAACAGCACACGAATTCTGTCATGACCAAAACGAGGCAACCATTCGGTAATCAGTTCGTCCCGCTGCTCCCAGAGGCAATGATACATGCGGCGGAAACCTGCGACGATACTCTGACGATAATCGAGCAGATTTATGTTTTGTCCATGGAGCCTGGGCTGGTTTTGGCTCGCCGTCAGGGCAATGCGTCGACAAACGATGCGCATGTGATCGGTTGCGTTTCCTGTCCACTGGGGGACCGCATGTGGCGTCATTTGTCCGGGCCGGTTTCCCAAACCGCTGAAATCTATCTCATCAGCATTTGCGCTATCCTCTGCCCGGTCCGGCAAAAGCCCCACACGCAAGACCGAATATTCCGTGCCTGTTGACGAATCGTGCTCAGATATGTCCTCATCGAGCGGAGGATGAAAAAGTGCTTCCAGGTCGATCAGTATGGGATGTTCACCGTGCGCGATGATATTGTCGGCATGGAAGTCAGTGGCGTCGAGCGCGTAGAGTAATGCTAAGAAGCTTCCCTGGCGCTCGTAAAAACGTGCGACTTCTTCACGAGTGATACAACTGCTGGCATAAATAAATTCTGACCAGCCATAATCGCCTCTATTGAGAAGTTTTATGGTGCGAAATGCTGGTTCAACCCCATGTTCGTTGAGCCAGTGCAGCAGTGCATGGAAGTGCGCGTCTATTGCCAGCGATTTCGGTTTGTATAGCAATTGCAGACCCGATTGAAACGTGAGTATCAAGACCTGGCGACCACCCTGGTGCATCTCGCTCACGTCTCCTTGCACCTTGACGAGCTGACCAGGCCTTTCATCGGGCGTGAATATGGTGCAAACGTCTTCCCAATCGGCACAGAGATGGTGAATGAACTCGCGTGCGTAGTGCTTCCAATGGTCGATGGTCAACACCAACTGGCGAGCGAGCACCGGGTATTCTGCTAAGAGGGCAACCATTGTGTCTTGTTGCGCCAGTTGACGTATGAAATCTGCAAAGCGTGCTGCTGATGTTCTGCCATGTAGGCGATGTTGGAGGCGTGCCACGTGCATTTCTAGTACCAACGTTTTTTCCAATTGGGCCAGCAACTGTTGTGGGAGAATATCCAGCAGTATGCAGGTGATGTTTTGGGGATTGCAAGGGAGCGCACAATATTGCCTGGCGAGTAGCTTGACGTCTGCGTTGAGATGGACCAGGGCGCGATGTATCAGTGGTGCAATCGGGATCAAGCAGGCGCTGAAGGGGTGTTGCTTCAACAGCGTTCGTGGGAACCATAGCTCTGAGTTGGCATCGAGAGGGGTCGCAAACGCCTCTCGTAAGGTGTGTAGCCAGTCTGGCGGAGTGCGTGTTCTAGCATGCATCTCGGCCGTTGCTTCAGCAAGCAAATCCAGCAGATCCTGCTCAGTCAGCCCATCTAGCGCCAAACGATCCGCGAAGAATGAGCTGTGATCGAATGGTTTCTGGTTTTTCCAATCCTGCAAGCGTTCTCTCGCTACCTCTGTTGCCTCCTCGCTCCGTACGTTGTGGGTGTATGCCTGGGCTTGCCGTGAGGCGCTGCGTTCTGCCAGCGAGAGGGCTGTGTACCATGCTGGACTTTGCCACACGTCACCGGTGGCGCTCTTTGGCGTTCGTGGTCGTGTTTTCTGCTCTCTCATCGGCATTCGCACTTTCTTTGGTAATGAGCCTTTTGCGGCAAGAGAGGACTGTTCGCTCTTGCCGCTACGAAACTACATAGTTTTGCTGAACCTACTAGAAGTGTTCCAGCTTGCTTGAGCGGTACCTAAAACGTCAACCTGATCGTCGTCGCCGACCTGATCGTCGTCGTCGACCTGATCGTCGCCGCCGACCTGATCGTCGCCGCCGACCTGATCGTCTAAAACCAATGTCGTAACCACCGGTTATCGTGGCAAGCTCTTCTTCGGTCAGTTCTATCTCGCCAACGGGATTCTGTGGCAAAGATGCCTGCTCCTGGAGACTCAAGCTCTGGCGGTAACGCGCATCTTTCCAGGCACGTACAACATCAACGTCTTTCATAACATGCTGTCCTTTCGTTGCTCATGTATGAGCGTGAGCAAAGTAATCTGGACGTTTAGCTGGTTAAACTACTACGATGTCGATTTTCCTGTTCGCTGAAATGGCAAGCTACTGCTGAGTTATCTCCTTGCGTTTATTCTTCCGCGAACTGGCGTTGTATCAATCGTGAGTAGTATCCATTACACGCCACCAGTTCTTTGTGCGTTCCACTTTCCACAATTGTTCCTTGATCAAGGACCAGGATGATATCTGCGTTACGAATTGTGCTCAAGCGATGGGCAATGATGATCTGCGTACACGCCAGGCTCTTGATGTGTTGGGCAATAAAGTGCTCGGTTTCCACGTCCAAAGAACTGGTTGCTTCATCGAGCAGCAGGATCTTGGGAGCGTATACCAGCGCACGGGCCAGGGCCAGTCGTTGACGTTGCCCGCCTGAGAGCACACTGCCGCGCTCAGAGACGAGCGTCTCGTATTGCATCGGCATGCTTATAATATCGTCGTGCAGTTCCACTATTTGTGCCGCTTGCACGATGCGCTCCATTTCGATATCAGGATTGTTGAAGGCGATATTTTGTCGTACGGACCCACTAAAAACAGCCGCCTCTTGCATCACTGCCCCGAACTGGGCGCGAACGGCCTGGTAGTTCAGGGAGTGGAGAGGAATGCCATCGTACAAGATCTCGCCTTGCGTTGGTAGGTGTAAACCCAGTAATAATTTGCCCAGTGTGCTCTTGCCTGAGCCTGTACGGCCGACAATGGCGACCTTCTGGCCCGCTTGAATGTCGATGCTGATATCATGCAGCACATCGGGCAATTGCGCGTCGTAGTGAAAATGTACACGATCCAGGGTGATGTTCCCGCTAAGCTTTGGTGGCTGCTGGATACCCTGCATGTGCTGTTCGGGTTCGGCTTCCATCACATCGGTGATGCGTTGCAAATGGGCGTGCACGAGTTGCAGGCTTTGTGCGCTGGTAACCAGCGACGAGAGCGGTGTGAGAAACTCCGAGGCCAAGGCAATCAGTGCTAGCATCGTTCCTACCTGCATCTGGCCGTGAATGACCTCTAAAACGCCAATCCACAACAAGGCCAGTGGGGCAAAGCTGAGCAGCGTTGTCATCACGATATCGATACAGGACGAGAACGTGTTAAGGCGCACGGAGATGTTCAACTGGTCAAAAAACAAATTGGACCAGCGTTGCAGTGTACGCTGCTCCGCACCAGCGGCTTTGAGCGTGACGATTCCGGTTATGGCCTCGGTCTCGTAGCCCTGAGATTTTCCGTCGGCTACCAGTTCCGCCATACTGAGATCGTATATATGGCGATTGGTACAGATGAGCAGGATGATTTGTAGGAGACCGATGCCTAGCACCAGCAGGCCAAAGGTCTGCGACTGCCACAGGAGAATAGCCAGGTAGACGAGTATGAACCCCCCGTCCAGCACAGTTGAGACGAGCTGTTGACTGAGCGTATCACGAATAACAGTGTTACTATTGAGGCGCGAGAGGATGTCGCCACTTGAACGCCGTTGGAAGAAGCATAGCGGCAACTGCAGGAGATGCTCAAAGAACTGGAGCATGATATATTGGTCTATCCGTGCTTCAAGATAGACAAGGAGCACTGTTCGTAGCAAGGATGTAACCATTTGAGAAAGCAGTAAGATCAGTATTCCCGCCCCTACTAGAGGCATCACGGATTGCATACGGAAGGGAATAATTTGATCCACCACGACTTTGGTCAGGAGTGGAATACCTAGCCCAAAGAGTTGTAGCAGTAAGGAAGCCACAAAGATCTGCACAAAAGCCCACGGGGCCTGTTTTATACAACTAGTGACATAAGCTGGTACTTTTGAGTTAAGGAATGCGCGCCGACGTTCAAAGTGCTCGCCAGGTTCAAGTAAAATGACGATGCCGGTAAAACCAACGTCGAACTCTTCTGCAGAGATCGACCTGCGTCCCAAGGCCGGATCAAGGATGATCACGCGTTTGGGCGCCCAGCGCTCGACGACCACGAAATGATTGAAATCCCAGTGCACAATGGCTGGTAGGCGCACAAAACGCAGATCATTATCGGGCAAGGCGATGGCCCTTACACACAGGCCATACTCGCGCGCCACGTGGACGATGCGTTGTGCTGAAAGGCCATCGCGCCCGGTTCCGCAACGCTCGTTGACTTCTGCAACGCCGGTGCGCCGTCCATGGTAGCTGAGCAGCATGGCAATACACGCGGCCCCACATTCGATGGCGCTCATCTGTAGACGTTGAGGAACGTGCCGCCGCCAGATATGTTGGATCAGGAGGGAAAGCAACAACCAACAAATACCCGGCTGCTTGCGTCGAGTATTTGCTGGCAGTATTCTCGATTCTGCCTGTTGAGTGTGGCTTCCTCTATTATTCGGGCTATCTGTAGGTTGTTTCTGATCGGTATCCTGCATCGTCATCTCCACATGAGCGGGAACAGTGCTACTACGAGTAAAATCATGCCGATGAGTAGGAGCCCAAGCAAGCTCCAGAGCGCTACCAACAATGGTAGAGAAATCAGACGTGGAGCAACAATTTTCTCCTGCCTTTGGGCATAGCGGGCCACAGCATGCTCGCGAAAAATGGAGCGCTGTCTTGTTTTCATTTCTCACCCATTCTACTGATTCCGCAAACGGACAATGCAGTGATTATTCATCACATCTATCCTATGAAATCGTCATATAATAGAAACATTGTATGTTGTGTAATAGAAAAAGTCCATATATTTTCTTGTATTTTTTTACTGTTGAGTAGTAAAAAAGTGCAGAAAAGCAGGGTGGCTTGACAGGAGCCATGTCCAGATATTACAATTTGGACGGAGTGTGGATGAGCAATGAAGGAACACCCAAGAGTTATGGTGCAAGTAGGTTTACTTGAGGACAATACGCGCATTGCGAAGCTGAGTGCCACGATGCTACAGCATGCAGGATATTGTGTCACGATTTATGAGCATCCTCGTGCCTGTCTTGATGCCCTTTTGCTGCAACCGCTGGTCTCCGAGAAAGAATCTGCCCCTACCCAACCAGCTAATCTAGACACGGTGCCCGTCGATGTCCTCATTCTTGACCTGAATTTGCCTGACATCGATGGATTAGCAGTGGTGCGCGAACTGCTTTCTCATCCTCGCACGCAGGCATTACCGCTTATTTTTTGTACTGCCGCCTCTGCTTCCGAGATTTTTCGCGCACTACGCATCGCTCCTCTAGCCAGGGCAATTGGCAAACCATTCACCTTTCAAGAATTAACTTCTGCGGTTGCTCTCGCGCTCACATCGACAAATCGTTAAGACGGTAAGTCAATGCTCTACGTTCTCATTCCGAACATCGATGCTTTTGGCGTGGCGAGCGCCGCGTGCTCAGGTTTTCGGAGAAGCAGTAAGGATAAGATGTATGCAAACAATGTCGGGTGTTGTATTGCCTGGTGATCGGCGTTTGGAGTTGCGTGAGTTTTCTGTGCCCGAACCTGGACACGGTCAGGTGCTCATTCGCATGCAGGCGTCTTCACTGTGTGGTAGCGACCTGCGTGCGATTTACCGGCCTACCGACCAGGGGAGCGGGCCGGAGGCGTATCGTGGCGTCGTTGCCGGTCACGAGCCGTGTGGGATTATTGAGCGCGTTGGACCGGGCGTGCGTCGCTTTCACGCGGGTGATCGCGTCATCGTCTATCACATCGCCGGTTGCGGCATGTGCCATGAATGCCGTAGCGGCTGGATGATTAGTTGTGAGCGGCCCGAACGCGCCGCCTACGGTTGGCAACGCAATGGTGGTCATGCTGATTTTCTGCTGGCCGATGAATATACACTGGTGGCCTTGCCTGATGCATTGACGTACGTCGATGG
This sequence comes from Ktedonobacteraceae bacterium, assembly GCA_036272735.1. Taxonomy (GTDB): domain Bacteria; phylum Chloroflexota; class Ktedonobacteria; order Ktedonobacterales; family Ktedonobacteraceae; genus DATAYF01. The sequence continues at coordinate 6,490 of DATAYF010000175.1, read as the reverse complement.
ATCTATGATCGCGTGCGGCATGGGAACGGCGTACGCTGCCTGTTGCCGGGCGCAAGTCTCTGGGAATGATACCGTATTGATTACGGGCCTGGGTCCCGTCGGGCTGGGCATGGCGCTGCTGTGCCGTGCTCTAGGTGCTCGTGTCGTTGGTGTTGAGGCGATACCTGCACGGCGCGAGTTCGCGCAGCAATTAGGCTTCCATGATATTGTTGCGCCCGGAGAACACACACTCACCTCTGGTCATGGCTTCGAAGTTGCCATTGATTGCTCAGGCAATGCCGACGCTCGTCATCTCTGCTTAGAGGCTGCGCGTACCTGGGGACGGCTCGTGTTTGTGGGCGAAGGTGGAACGGTATCGTTCGAGCCAAGTCCGTTGCTCCTGCATAAGCAGCTCACGTTGCACGGGTCCTGGGTGTGTAGCTTACCACAGATGGAGGACCTGGTTGAGCGCCTCGTACGCTGGAATTTGCACCCGGAAGTATTGGTGACGCATCGCTTTCCTTTAGCGCAGGCAAAAGAGGCGTACGAATTGTTCGATACCGGGCAGACCGGCAAAGTCGCTCTTGTGTGGGACGAGCAGTAGTATAATAATTATCGTTATAACCTTATACTATACATGACGTTATGATGTTACACATTAAGAATAGGAGCAAAACCAGCTTTTCGAGTCTGTGCGACAGGCGATAGTTACGTGGTTTCATCATTACGCGTAGCTATCGTCTGTATTTTTTACTCCGAGAGACTATATGCGTCATTTTCTATGTAAGGAGAAATGCTTAGGCGTTTGATAGTCCTCCTGCCGCAGAAAGCGATGGTGCGAAATGGCTGTGCTAGATTTTTTTATCGTGCTAGCACTGTTGAGTGCACTGATGGCCGCCGGTTTTTTGATAAACCTCTACCTGTATTCACGCGGTGCGTTAGGTAACGAGGAAAATACAATCACGAGTTTTTATCCCCGAAAACTCGAAAAGCGCGGAAAAGCCTCTGATAGTGTGATGAGGAATTATGTGCGACGCCTGGTGTTCACCATGTTCTTCATCGTCACCGTGATCCTCTTATTGTGTCTGTTACTTTTTACTGGCCTGCTGGCGTAGGCGCCATGTCTCCTGGTTGCCAAACCCGCTCTGCATGTGGTAAAAACAGGTAGACGGGTATTTTGTCGTCCGCGCAAAAAAGAAAGAGAAGGTGACGAATGTCCTTGTTGCCAGAGCGCCTTCAGACACGTTTTACAGATCTGCTCTCTATTCGCTATCCGATAGTCCAGGGAGGATTGGCCCATCTCTCGTATGCCGAGTTGGCCGCTGCGGTTTCGAATGCCGGTGGACTTGGGCAGATTGGCTGCGCCTGTTTTTCGACTCCTGAAGCACTACAGGCAGATATTCAAAAGGCCAAACGTTTGACGGATCAGCCTTTTGGGGTGAACTTTCCGATTGGGCACGCTCCCCTCGATGATTTTTTGGATGTCGCTCTTGCCGAACATCCGGCGGTAATAAGCATTACTGGTGGTAATCCTGAAACGTTGCTACGGCGTATTCAGCAGAGCGGGGTCGTGGTGAAGACGATGGTGTTGGTTGCGGGGGTGCGTGCCGCGCAAAAGGCGGAGGCGCTCGGTGCTGACGCGGTAATTGCCGTAGGGTGTGAAGGCGGCGGCCACCTGGGACGCGATGATATCGGCACCATGGTACTCACTCCGCGCATTGTCGAAGCAGTGAAGATTCCCGTACTTGCCAGCGGAGGAATCGCTGATGGCCGTGGCCTGCTTGCCGCCCTCGCTTTAGGAGCTGAGGGGGTCGAATTGGGCACGCGTTTTGTCGCTGTGCGTGAGAGTAATGCGCATGAGCATTATCAACAGGCGTTGCTTGCCGCCAAAGAGACCGATACCGTTATTATTGAGCGTACGCTTGGACGACCAGCACGTGTGCTCAAAGGGCCAGTTGCTGAGCAGATTTTACAGGTCGAGGACGAATTGATACATGAGCAATTGTCGCCCGAAGCACGCCTGGAGCGCTTGTTGCCGTATATACGTGGCAGTGTCAATACCCGTGCCGCGCTTGATGGAGAACTCGACGAAGGTTTTGTCTGGGCCGGGCAGGTCGTTGGTTTGATCAAGGATATTCCCCCCGTGCGCGAGTTGCTTGAACGTATGGTGTATGAAGCACAGACGATCAGTAGACGAATACAAGCGGCATTGTAGGATTTTTTGTTATAAAAAGCACAGGATGCGAAGAAATGCAATACATTGCATTTCTTCGCATCCTGTGCTTTTTATAATTTTATATGTTCTTTGCCAAAAATTCGCCAATTTCGGCCAGCGCTGCCATGGCGCGACAGGAAATCTCGACCGATTCGTAATAAGGGACCTGTTGTTCGTGGAGCAGGTGCAAGGCTGGAATATCGTGACGGGCGTAGATGGTTTGCACAATGACCGGTTTATGATATTCCCTGACCAGGCGACCAATTTCGCGTGCGGCTGCCTCTTCGCGTGCGGCGAATGCTTCTGCCAATAACCAGCGATACCCACCGAAGAGCCCGGTAATGATGACCCCGTCCACAGCGGGGTCCTTCAGCGCCACCTCGGTGAGTTGCGCGAACGAGAGTGGGTCTTCGTCAGCTGCACCTGCCACATCCACAGGATTGCTGGCGGTGGCCCGTGCTGGCATGAAGGTGCGTAGTTCCGCCTGGGTTTCGTCTTTGAGGATCGGAACTTCTAAACCGGCACGAATAGCGGCATCACCAGTGGCTACGGAACTCCCGCCACCGTCGCCAATGATGGCGATACGGCGTCCACCTTTTGGGGTCGCTGGTTGCATTGCCAGGGCCTGGGCGACAGGGAAAAGCTCGTCCGAGCGCACTACGCGCACCACACCGCTGCTCTGTAAGCTTACGTCGTGATCTGGTCGTATGGTTGCCTGCGAACCGGTATGGGCCAGTGCTGCGCGCACGCCAACCTCTGTTGCACCGCTAAGCAGAATAACGGTAGGTTTGTAGCGACCACGCTTGTACATTTCCCTGGTCACGTGGCGCAGTGTCGCTTCCTGTACCGCCTCTACATAGCCAGCGATGACGTGCGTTTCTGGATCATCAGCCAGGTATTGCATGCATTCAGGAAAACTGACATCTGCGGCGTTGCCAATACTTAAAAAGGTGGTAAATCCCAGGCCATCGAGATCGGCCTGCGCGTACCAGTACATGCCGAGGTTGCCACTTTGCGATACCAGGCCAATGGGACCTGCGGGCAGCGGAAAAACCATACCAAGCGCGTTGACATGTGAGCGTTTCACATAGAGACCCATACAATTGCTACCGATGATACGAATGCCATGCGCGCGGCAGCGTGCTACTAATTGTTGCTCCAATATGCGCCCGGCGGGTCCAGTTTCACTAAAACCAGCGGTAATGACCACAATACCTTTCACTCCATGCTCGATACAGTCCTCAATGGATTGCTCGACATGGGGAAAAGCGGTGGCAATTACCGCGAGATCAACCTTGTCTGGAACGCCTTTAAGATTGGGATAGGTGGTTCTTCCCAGAATTTCAGATACGGCCGGATTGATAAAATAGATGTTGCCGCCAAAACCTCCGGCGATGAGCTGTTTGGCGGCTACGTGTCCCCACTTATGGGGAGAACGAGACGCGCCCACTATGGCTACTGAGCGCGGTTGTAATACTTCTTCTAGACTATAGGGGGTGATACCCATTCATTCTTCCTCAGTATTATCATGATGTCGCGGTTGTTCGTTCTCCCGCTCTTTCCGCAAAAGTTCTTCAACGCCACGGATAAGCGAATCGGCACTGGGCAGGGGATCGAACTCGAAGGTAATATCAGATTCCTCCTCCTCCTCGACGTCTTCATCTTCATCATCTTCCAGGGTCTGCTCTTCTAATTTGTGGACATACGCGGCTGCCTCAGGATCTTTGGCGACCAACGTGCTGATTTGTTCTTCAAAATGCATGGCATCCGATTGCAGGTCGCTTAAATCGAGTCCAAGGGACAGGTAGGTATTCAGGTAGGTTAGGAGTGCCGCTGTCACCTTGATGTTGGGCGTGGCTGCCAGATAGTGAGGTGCTGCTGCCCACAAGCATGCTGATGGGATATGCGCTTTCTGGCACGCATCCTGTAGGACACCGATCATCCCAGTCGGGCCTTCGTAGCGAGATTGGTGTACATCCATTTCGTGCAGGCGCTCCATGACATCATCGTCGGTTGAGGAGCCGGTAATGGGCACAGCCATAGAGTGAGGCACATCGGCTAATAAGGCTCCCAAAAAGACGACTTCAGAGGCGTGAAAACGCTTGCACACTTCTAAGAATGTATTGCTAAAGGTTTTCCACTTGAGCTGTGGTTCTACTCCGAGAAAGAGAATCACATCACGTGCGAGATCGGGGTCATTGTAGGCCAGGAATTGGTTGCTAGGCCAGGTAATCGATTTTTGTATGCCATCAACAAGTTTTGCTGTCGGTCTTGTTTCAGTAAAGACAAAAAAATCTTCACCATCAATTTCCGCCATTTTTGTCGGTTGCCAACGTTGTATCAGCAATTTAATCGCTGTTGTCGCCGAGTCGGCTGCGTCATTCCAGCCACCAAAAGCAACAATAACGATGGGATCGCGTAATACTGGCTCATCGTAATAGTGTATGTTTGACATATCAGTACCTCTTTATCTGCCTGCTACTGCACTCCCATATACAATTTCATTTTATCATTTTTCAGCAATATCGGGCCTTTCTAGCAAGCCTGGCAAGCCCATTTCTCCCTACATCGTCTCTCTCTTAACGGGCGGATACAGCAGTTATGCCATTTTAGCAACCCACTTATTCTTCTTGTATCCACCATATCTTCAGTTATCGTTCTTGAAAATCTCGTATCTTCCTATTCTATCACTATTGTCATCCCACTTTTTCTTCACTGTTCCAGATGTACTAAGTACAATCCCACAAAGATTGCAGGATAATGGCTGATCACTGAGAATGACAATACTGCAAAAGTAATGTGATTGTACTTAGTGGGCAATCCGCGTAGCTTTACACAATCAAACGGTGATGATTGCGTCGTGTGATCAAGCTTAGCGCCAACGTTATTGACGCGTGTCAGTGTTACCTCTATACTTCTGAGCATGGAATTCGCAGATATTGCCGTGATCTACCAGGATCACTACGTACTCATCATTAACAAGCCTGCTGGCATCGTGATTCATCCTACGTATAAGCATGCTGGCGACACGCTGTGGGATGCGTTGTTGCTGTTTTGGGCACAGCAACCGCAGGATGATTGGCAGCCCCCACAACTTGCAGATGATCCGGCGTGGCAACAGGCACCGCGTCATATTCAAGAGATGTTGCGACAACGACGCGTAGAGCGATATTGGCAAGAGGAAGGGACGCTGTCACGACCTTGCTTGCTGCATCGACTGGATAAAGATACTTCGGGCGTGGTCGCGCTCGCTCGCACTGAACGTTCGCGCCGCCACTTCGTGCGTCAATTCGAGGATCACACAATTGCCAAACGTTATCTCGCTGTAGTGAAAAAGCGTGCGCCCTGGTGGGCACAACCGCGCACCGCTTTTACCTTTGCGCAAGTTCGTGGCCACGAGCACGTTGTGCTGGACGATGTGGCCGCGCTTTTCTCCGCCACTCCGCAAGATGAATTCGTGCTTTGCGGCCCGCTGGGACGTGATCCAGCGGATCGCCGCCGTTGTGTGGTGATTGCTGATGGGCAGACGGCTTCTACCAGGGTACGCGTTTTGGGTGTGGAAAACGGGTATGCATTGCTGGAAGTGCAGCCGATCACCGGCCGCACGCATCAAATCCGTGCGCATCTAGCAGCGCTGGGCTATGCGATTGTTGGCGACCCAGTGTATGCAGCAGGTATGCAGGAGAATACGACGCTGTCACGCCAATTTTTGCATGCCCACAGTCTGACGCTGTATTCCTACCCTGCTTGTGCTGCTCAAACGTTTGTGGCTCCACTGGCCGATGATTTGCTGTTGTGGTTGCAGGGCCATACCCCGGCGCTCATGACGTGTGCACAGCACTATTGCCAGGCGCTATAATCATATGTGCTTGATACGATAACAGTGCGAAGAAACTGAACCGGAAAGGCTATTTGCGATGCAAGAAGCGCACAACTACGTGGCGAATACAGGGGCATTTGCTCAATTGAATGATGAAGAGAAGCGGAAACGACTTGACGCTATGGTGCAGCTCTGGCAGCATGAAACCGAACGTCGCCTGGCACGCGATGGCTACGAATCCGTGATCAAGGCGTTGGGGCTTGACGAGTATCGCTATGCTGTCTGGTTGCGTTTTCCTGAGTGGGAACGGGCCGTGGTTGCTGGGCAGGTGGTAGCATTCCCCCAGACGGCTACCCAGGCTGTACAAGACGAGCAGCAACCAACATTGTTTAGCACGTGGCGTCGTGATGCCCTGCTCAAAACCCTTCCTGATTGGAAGCTCCATTTGCCGCGCGAGACCGTGTTTAACATCACCG
>DATAYF010000174.1:0-16760 GCA_036272735.1 Ktedonobacteraceae bacterium | reverse complement strand
AAAGAAACAATGCTCGCCTTCATATGAGCATTGTTTCTTTGTTTTGTTCTATCTATCTATCTCTGCATTCTTATCTGTGCAAAATGGGCAGGTTCGTTCCTTCGTCGCGGGTACGATGGGTACCTGCGACATCTTGAATACCACCTTCTGGATAAATCAGATTGGCTTCACTTGCTGGCAATAGGGCCGCAACCTCTTTTAAAACGGCATCGAGAAACTGGTCTTCTGGCACGGTTTTGATCGGCTCACCTTTGCGGAAGATGACCCCCTTACCTTTGCCCCCAGCCAGGCCCACATCGGCATCACGCGACTCGCCGGGGCCATTCACGACACAGCCCATAACGGCAACCTGGATTGGCGTCTGAATCTTGGCCAGCCGCTTCTCTACCTCATTCGCCACACTTACCACATCGATCTCCACGCGACCACAAGATGGGCACGAAACAAACGTGACACCACGATTGCGCAGTTCCAAAGACTTCAAAATCTCGTAAGCCACCGGAATTTCTTCTTCTGGTTCCGCGCTCAGGCTGACACGGATGGTATCACCAATACCTTCAGCCAGCAGCAGACCCATGCCTACTGACGATTTCACCGCTCCTGTCACTAGCGTCCCCGCCTCGGTGATGCCCAGATGCAAGGGATAATCTGAGCGCTGCGAAAAGCGGCGATACGCCTCGACAGCCGTCAAGACCGTCGAGGATTTGAGCGAGATATCGATCTCGTGATAGTCCAGCGCTTCGCACCAGCTAATATATTCCAGCGCCAGGTTTACCATCCGTTCAGCCAACTGTTCGCGTTCCTTGCGGCGCGCCTCGGCTGGATCACTACGCTCCAACGTGCCATCATCGCGCAGGCGCACCTGTATACGCTGCATCTGTGCTTTTTTGTCGAGGGCATCGATGGAGCCTGAATTGACACCAATACGCATTGCCACCTGGCGCTCCTTGGCCGCCTTCACGATTTCTTCCAGCGACCTCCGGCCATTAAGCAAGTTCCCAGGATTGATACGAACCTTATCGATGCCCTGCCGGATAGCCTCTAGAGCCAGTGCCGGATTATAGTGAATATCGGCCACCAGCGGAATATGGATCTGTTTTTTGATCTCGCCTAGCACGAACGCATCTTCCATCTCTGGTACTGCCACACGAGCGATTTCGCAGCCAACCTCTTCGAGACGATGAATTTGCGCGACCGTGCTGGCGACATCACGAGTGTACGTGGTGGTCATAGATTGTACACTAATAGGTGCATCGCCACCAATAGCCACATCGCCTACATGTATTTGCCGAGTTTTTTTGCGCATAAATTATGTTACTCCGTTTAGCCCCCCCAATGCACCACATCACTTACTGTGATGGCGACCATTAAGGTGAGCAATAATGCCATACCGACCAGGTTGATAATGCCTTCGCGTTCCGGCTTTAAACGCTTTCCACCACGTAACACTTCAATCAACACTAATACGACGCGCCCACCGTCTAAAGCAGGGAAGGGCAATATATTCACAATTGCCAGGTTCAAACTTAATATAGCAGTAAAATTCAAAATGGGCCACAAGCCAAGATCGGGCGTACTCTGCGCAACCTGACCAGTCAGCTTGACAATACCGACCGGACCTAGCAGTTGCGGCTGGATCGCGCCCACAATCATCTGCTCGATGCCAACAAGAAACTGGCGTGTCGTCGTAAACGTTTGCACAATACCTTTAAATGGCGCTTGCCAGGCAGGTGAATGGACGAAGACTGTTGGTCCCCTCACGACACCAAGGTGTCCTTGATTTGCCGGAGGACTGACTTGTGCGTTGACGGTGATCGCTACCGGCGCACGCATCCCCTTGTGCTGTACCTGGAGTCGTACAGGCACATTGCCGCTCTTCGCATGGCTGTTGGTGATGGCCTGGTCAACCTGCGTCACCACATCATCAAAAGAAGCGACCGACTGACCATTTATACTGATAATTTTATCATTCGCCTTCAGCCCGGCTTGAGACGCGGGAGAACCAGCCTGTACCTGACCAATCACGGGAGGAAAGGTCGGCTCGCCTGTCGTATACGCCACCGTAAAAAGGATCATTGCCAGGATCACATTCATCAAGACGCCCGCACACAGCACGATAATGCGTTTCCCAGCCGATTTGGCCGCGAAACTGCCCTCGTCGTAATGCCCCTCGGCATCGTACATGTCGCCAGTTTCACCCGGCATGCGTACAAAGCCGCCAATCGGCAACAGGTTCAATGAGTAGATGGTATGCTGTGACGTTTCTGCACCTGCACTGACGCCACCACTCGCTCCACTTAAAGGCGTCTGCGTATTTTCTTGCAGATCGCGACCCTGGCCGAACCAGAGGACTTCCCACCCACCACGATCACGTTTGCGAAATCCCACAATGGCAGGAGGAAGGCCCAGACCAAATTCTTCGACACGAATACCGGCCCATTTCGCGGTCAGGAAGTGGCCTAGTTCGTGCACAACAATCAGCAGGCCAAACACCGGAATAGCGGCCAGTAGGTACCAGTTATTCATTCACTATCCTTATATAAAGCTCTATAGAGGTCCAATATTCCAGATTTTCCACACCAATTGGGACTAGACATGCTTTTGACACAACTCACGTACCATGCTTCGTGCCCAGGCACAGGCATCAAGAGCAGCAGACACATCCGGCTGCTCAACCGATTGATGGCGCTCTAAAGTAGCCTCGATGAGTTCGGCAATCTCTAAGAAACCGATGCGACCCTGCAAGAAAAACTCCACCGCCTCTTCGTCCGCTCCCACCAGGGCACAGGGATAAGTACCTCCACGCTTGCCCGCCTCTATCGCCAAACGGAAACAAGGGAAACGCGCACTATCCAACGCCTCAAAGTGGATCTGGGCAACATCGGCCCAGCGCAGTTCACGAATAAAACCAGTAGCGGAGGCTGGCAAGCGTTGCGGATAGGCCAGCGCGTGCATAATAGGTAAATGCATACTGGGCAGGCTAGCCTGCATTTTCATAGAGCCATCAACAAACTCAACCATTGAATGAACGATGCTCTCTGGATGAATGACGACATCAACCTGCTCATAGGGCACGTCAAAGAGCCAGTGCGCCTCGATGACTTCGAGCGCCTTGTTCATAAGCGTCGCGCTATCAATGGTAATTTTTGGACCCATACGCCAGGTGGGATGAGCCAGCGCCTGTTCGACTGTAACTGTCTGCAATTGTTCTGGTGTTGCCGAACGAAAAGGACCACCTGAGGCCGTCAAAAGTAAGCGCTGAACCTCGCTGACCTGCTCACCACGCAGACACTGCCAGATGGCACTATGTTCGCTATCAATCGGGAAAATGGGGACACCCGCTCGTTGCGCAGCTCGCATTACCAGGTGACCAGCCATTACCAGCGTCTCTTTATTTGCTAGGGCAACTGCCTTGCCAGCTCCGATGGCGGCCAGCGTGGGTTTTAGGCCCCTCAACCCAGAGGTCGCCGCAACCACGATATCGGCGTTTGTATGCGTCGCAGCTTCTAGCAGACCCGACTCGCCGATCACCACATCCGGCAACATGGCACGTGCATGCGCCTCCACTTCGGGCGTCTCGGCAAAGCAGGTCACCAGGGCTGGCTTAAACTCCGCCGCTTGTTGAGCAAGTAGGTCAACGTTGCTATGCGCGGCCAACGATACCACTTGAAAGTGCTCAGGAAAACGCCTGACGACATCAAGCGTTTGTCGTCCGATAGAACCTGTACTGCCAAGGAGTGCTATACGTTTTGGAAAAGTGGTCATATATCTTCAAACCTGTGATTTTTTATGCCCGTTATGCATTTTAGAACGCAACGATAAAATCGCCTCTCCACACAGATTATATCACCAATGAGCCATTGACTCACCGAAAACGATCTATACCTAACCCATACCTACTAGCGAGTAGGCAGCACCCAACGCTATCGCGCTTATTTCCCCAGGAGTTGTGCAAACAGATACACCACGATGACCGCAAATAGCAGGCTATCCATCCGATCAAGTAAGCCGCCATGTCCAGGCATCATCTGTCCACTATCTTTGACGTGGGTCTGGCGCTTGATCAATGATTCGGCGAGGTCGCCCAACACGGCTGTTGCCCCAATCAGTAGACCGAGTAGCACCGCCAGGTACCAGGGTACGCCTAGAGGGATGACAGTGAGGACGAGCGCGGCAATAATAGAGAAAACGAAACCACCACACACACCCTCCCAGGTTTTGCCAGGACTAATATGCGGAGCCAGCTTGTGCCGCCCAAAGTAGCGCCCGCTAAAAAAAGCGGCTGTATCGAAGCCCCACACGCCTAAAAACATTGTCAGCAGCCACCAGATGCCAGCGGGCACACGCAGCGCGAACGTGGGCGTGAACTGCACCGTGCCCGATTCACTGCCCCGCAGCAGCAAAAAACAACTGATGGACCAGCCGAGGTAAAGCGTGATTGCCAGAGTCAATGCCCAATCAACCAGTGCCCCGTCAAGCTTCTGGCGCAAAAAAAAGCAAGGCAATGGCACCAGCACCGCTAATCCCAACGCGCATTCTAGCAGGAGCAGACGGTGCTCAGGTAACACAGCAGCCAATAGAAATAAGATGCCCAACCCTAAGCTAATCCATAGCAACGGACGATAGCCCGCGTGCACCATCATTTGCTGCATTTCTACTATTACGCCCACCAGCGCAAGAAGAGCACCAACAAAGGCAATCCAGCCTCCAAACCACACCAGCGCCAGGACAATTGGGATAGCAATAACCGCCGTCAACCAGCGCAGACCCACGGATTGGCCCGGCTTTGCTGCGTGCTGAGGGTCAGCCAATGATCTCTTCTCACTATTCTGCTCGTTTGTGCCTCGCAAATTGACTTCCTCTGAAGACGGGACAAACTCTTGCGGGAAAACCCTCCTCATCGCCAAGAAGAAGAACGATGGCAGCACATGCCTTTTACTACGCATCGCCCACTACTTGGATGAGGTCGTCGTCACCAGCCCAAAACGCCGTTGGCGCTGACCAAAACTCTGTAGTGCCGCAAGTAAATCTTCGCGTCCAAAATCAGGCCAGAGTGTTGGTGTTGAATAGTACTCACTGTAGGCCGATTGCCATAGCAAGAAATTACTCACACGCATCTCCCCGGCGGTACGAATGACCAGTTCGGGGTCAGGCAGATCGCGGGTATATAAATAGGAAGCAATCAATTCTTCGGTAATAGAATCTGGGTGACGACCGTCTGCGATGATCTGCCGCACCGCGTCAACTAGTTCCGCCCGTCCTCCATAATTAAAGCAAACATTTAAACCGATGCGCGTATTATTACTCGTCTTTTCCATCGAATCCAGCACGGCTTGCTGGATATCGGGAGAGAGATCATGCAAACGACCAAGATGACGCAAACGCACGCCGTCGCGATGGAGCTTCTCCAGGTCCGAGCGAATAGTTTCCCAGAAGAGGCGCATCAGGCCATCGACTTCAGCGCGTGGTCGGCCCCAATTCTCTGTTGAGAAAGCATAGACGCTCAACATCTCAATATTTTCATCGGCTGCGGCCTCAACAACGCGGCGCAGCGCACCGACCCCCGCTTTATGCCCTGCCAAACGGGGAAGGTGCCGTCGAGTGGCCCAGCGCCCATTGCCATCCATAATGATGGCAATGTGACGCACTGGACGTGGAGACTGCTCAGTTGCGGCAAGCTGTGATTGTTCGCGAATTGCCTCTTTCTTCTTAGAAGCAGAAAAAAGATTTTGCATCATGGTCGAATTTAGACCTCCAGAATCTCCTGTTCCTTCGTTTTCCCGACCTTGTCCATCTCGTCGATGTAGTGGTCGGTGAGCTTCTGTAGCCTGTCGGTGCTACGTTTCAGCTCGTCCTCAGAAACTTCTTTCTTTTTCTCACGTTCGCGTAGTTTATCCTGAACATCACGCCGCACGTTGCGAACCGCGACCTTGTGCTCATCTAGCTTCTTATGCAAAGACTTCACCAGGTCTCGACGCCGATCCTCACTCATTGGCGGAATGCTCAAACGAATAACCTGTCCGTCGTTATTGGGATTGATACCCAGGTCGGACTTCTGTATCGCCTTTTCAAGGTCGGGTAGCATTTTGCGGTCCCAGGGCTGAATCACCAACAGGCGTGGCTCAGGAACCGAAATGGTTGCCACCTGATTTACCGGCGTTTGCGTTCCATAGTAGTCAACCTGAATGCGATCAAGCAACGACGCACTGGCGCGCCCAGCACGAATCGCGTTGACATCCTGCCTCAAAGCCTCGATGGCCTTCTTCATGCGTCGCTCTGCATCATCAAAGAGATCTGCTGTCATCACAACCTCCATTATGGATTGTTTTCTCATTCTCCATTGGAGAAAACGCAGCCTCCCTTTGTATTGAGAAGCTGCATCGCACCACTAGACTGGCTCCTTTACGTCATCTGACACGAGTGTACCACACTTTGCGCCACGCACAATGGCCTCTAATGCCCCTTCTTGATGGAGATTAAACACAATAATGGGCATATGATTGTCTTTACATAACGAAAGTGCGGTACTGTCCATGACTTTGAGCCCCATGTTTAAGGCTCGCATGTAATCTAATTGATCAAACTTGCGAGCAAGGTGATTACGCATGGGATCGTCGTCGTAGATGCCATCCACTTTGGTCGCTTTGAGCAACACCTGTGCATTCAGTTCGACTGCTCGTAATGCTGCTGCCGTGTCGGTGGTAAAAAAGGGATTCCCGCTCCCGGCAGCCAAAATTACAATTCGTGATTTTTCCAGGTGGCGCACCGCGCGACGGCGGATGAACGGCTCAGCCACGGGAGGCATTTCGATGGCAGTCTGCACACGGGTTACCATGCCCAGTTTCTCCATCGCATCCTGCATGACCAGTGAGTTCATCACTGTCGCCAGCATGCCGACATAGTCGGCCGTGCCACGATCAATGCCGGTCGCGGCCGCGTCTGCGCCTCGCCACATGTTACCGCCACCGATAACCATGGCGACCTCTGCTCCCAGGCTCTGCACGCGCTGTACTTCCCGCGCAATGCGCTGTACCGTATCAGCATCGATGCCGACGCCCTTGGAGCCGAGCGCCTCGCCGCTTAGTTTGAGCAGGATACGTCGATACTTTAGATTGTCTGCCATGTAAAACCCCTAATCTTGTACGCGCCCATATGGGATACGTCTACGTACGTTTCCATGCGTTGACCTGACTTCCACACTTGACCCATCAGGAAGCAGACATTCTCCTACTCGCCGAGGGCAAAACGGCTGAAACGCCGGATCACGATGTTCTCGCCTGTATCAGCAATTACTTTGCGTACCAGGTCAGAGACCGTCTGTGAGTCATCCTTTATCCACGGCTGCATCATTAAAACCTGCCCAGCAAACGTCTTTTTCAATTTCCCGCTAATAGCCTCTTCGCGTCTCGCCTCTGGAATACGAGCCGTCGAGGGATCTTCCAGAACTTTCTGCCGCTCGGCCTCCACTACTTCCGCAGGCACCTCTTCAAAGCTCACGTAGGTCGGGGCCATACCAACGATTTGCAAGGTCAACTCGTTGGCAAGCTGGCGGAAGCTTTCACTGCGCGCCACGAAGTCGGTACTACAGTTGATTTCCAACAATACCCCTACGCGATTATTGTGATGCACATACGAGAACACGCCTCCCTCTTTGGTCTCACGGCCAGAGGAAATCATCTTCTCCGCTTTACGGCTACTACGCGCTTCCAGAAAGGTGACCGCATCTTGCCAACTTTTGGCGTCAGCCAGGGCATTCTTGCAATCAGCAAATGTCGCGCCCGTCTCTTCACGCAATTTCTTTACATCAGCAGCAGCGTAATCCATTCGGTCTTTCTCCTCAATCTCAGTGTATATCATACTCAGACCGCGCTAGCGTGACAACGATCTCTGTCCACCTTTTTACGGTCTTGAGTGCTTGACAAATAGGTAAGTTGCTGGTATGCAACCAGCATGCGTCCTCCTTCTCCAACCACCTGAGCACGGAGCACTCGCCACGCTAGTGGCGTTGGTATTCGGAAGAAGAATACAATGCTTCTTTTGTGCAGAGAAAAGCGGGAGGAAGGAGGCATTGAGCCCCTTACCTCCCGCTGATCGCCCTCTGCACGTGTTAATGTGTCTCTTTGGTTGCCAGTTCCGGCTCGGTCGGCGCATTGCCTTCCTCGGTTGGTGCAGCCGGAGCAGCCGCTTCCGTCTCGGTTGGTGCAGGCGCGGTCTCTGGCGTCGTCGCCTCTGGAGCAGGCGTTGAGGGTGTTTCGGGCGCAGGTGCCTCTGTGCTCTCGACAGCGGTTGGCTCTGCGCTCTCCTCAACCTCTTCAACGTCCTTCTGCTGGGCCTCTAGTTGGCGGCGACCCTCAACGGCGGCATCCGCAATCTTTGAGCACAGCAGGCGCACCGCGCGAATGGCGTCGTCGTTGGCAGGGATGGGATAATCCATCTCATCTGGATCGCAGTTCGTATCGGCCAGCGCCACGATAGGAATTTCCAGGCGGCGAGCCTCTAGGACAGCGGTGCGCTCCTTACGGGTGTCGATGATGAAGAGCGCATTGGGCAGGCGGCGCATATCTTTAATGCCGCCCAGAATGCGTTCCAGGCGCGCAATATCATCCTGTAATTGTAGAACTTCCTTCTTAGGCAAGCGCTCGAAATCGCCATGATCGCGTCGCGCTTCAAGGTCTTTCAAGTAGTTGATACGAGACTGCATGGTCTTAAAATTGGTGAGCATACCACCGAGCCAACGCTGGTTGACGTAGAACATGCCACAACGCCTGGCCTCTTCAGCCACAGCTTCTTGAGCCTGCTTCTTGGTGCCCACAAAGAGGATGGTGCCACCGTTGGCGGTAAGCTGCTCCACGAATTTGTAGGCTTCGTTCAGGCGCGTGACCGTCTGCTGAAGGTCAATGATGTGAATACCGTTGCGGTCCATGAAGATGAACTGCTGCATTTTCGGGTTCCAACGACGTGTCTGGTGCCCAAAATGCACACCGGCTTCCAGTAGTTGCTTCATTGAGATAATGTTAGCCAAAAACTGATCCTCCCTTAGATCCTCCGCTCCCTGCTTGTCTGGCACAGCGTCAGGGTCCCCAGGCATTCCCATGCATCACGTATGACCCATGTAGCAATCATTTAGACCCCAGGGTGACGCCGTTCTCATAGAGAGCGTGTGTACTTAACTGGTTATTTTTTTTACACAAACGGTGAGGCATATATACGCCTCCCACTAGCAGGAAAGTATAACACAGAGCCGCACGGGACGCAAGAAAAATGGACGCCTGTTCTGTCTTCAGCGCTTCTAGCTGGGTGACACTCCTGTTCCCTAAAGGGTAACAGGCTTCTCAGCAACATCAGAGCGGTAGCCTACCTCCGAAGAGATTACGTCTGCAACGTGTGGTCGAAGCCCGGACTGACTGAGACAACTGGGGGGCGTGTCTGCCCTACTACTCCTTTTCCTGGCAATGCCAGCACGGAGATACGTAAACGAACGTGGGAAGTTTACTTGCTTGCCAAAGGCAAGCCTATGCATATTGATCGACCCCACCAGATCGCGGTGTCCATTGAACCCACAGGCTTTGCAGGTCCAGTGCCTGTTGCGCGGCTTATGCTTATGCCCACACTGGGGACACTGGCTACTTGTTCCTCGTTCCGAGCCAGTGAAGCACTCGATGTGAGCGTGTTTGCTTTTGTGGGTGAGGTAGTCGATGTCACGCCCATACTCATACTCCCAAAGGCTCACGCGCTGGTTGTGGTGGCGTCCGTTCTTACGATTTCTCACTCCATGGGGATTGCCAATGAAGAGGGTCCCAACCTCCTGCTCCATGCAGAAGTCGATCACTTTGCGGGCTGAATGGACTGACTATGCAACGCAAAACGACCTTTGGTGGCTTTCTGCAACGCATCGCGCCCCGGCCACTTCAGGTGGTTCATGCGGGCGTCTTTGTGCAATGCCACACAGGCGTTCCAGACCAATGCTGCTTCTTGTTGCGCTTCACGCAAGCGTTGGTATTGCGTGTGAGACAGGTTCTGCAGTTGGTAGATTTTTAGCGTGTTCATGTGGTATAGGTATAGCTTGAAAATGGATAACACACGCTTTACTGTAGCTGGTGGGTCGCGAGATTGAGCGTAAACGCATCGATCTGCTGACTGGGAGCGTTGGCGGGATCACGCTGCGTTGGTACGGCAAAGTACCGAGCCGTGAGCGTCGTACGATCAACCGTCATCAGTAAGTAACCGTGATGGTCGTCGCTATAGCTTTCCAGGGTGACATCCGAGCTTGGAACAGGGTAGGGTGTTTGGATGGGTTGGCCCTGGACTTGAATGACTTTGTGCAGATGCCAGTAGCCTCCACTACCAGTGACGATGTAAGGGACGTTGCGACCATTGATAGTACGGGTGAAGCGCTGGTAATTATGAACGTGACCTGCGAAGACAGCATCGGGTACGCGCCCACTGGCCTGAATAGCCTGGTCGAGAATGGTGCCCATGTAGGCACTGCCGCTATGGAAAGTGTCGGCTGAGTAGATGGGGTGATGCATGTTGACAATCAGCGCTTTATTTTGTGGTGCGGAGGTCAGTTCCGACTGCAGCCAGGCAATTTGCGTAGTATCCATCCAGCCGCCTTCCGGTACGTTGGTATAAAGGCCGATGAAGGTGGCAAATGGCGTGTCCAGGGTCCAGTAGACATTGGGTTGGGTCATTGTGTCGCGCGCGCTATCGCCTGCTTCAGTGGAGATATGAGGCGTGGTCGAGCAGAAATTCTCCACAAAAGCAGCCAGCGAGGGAACCGACGTATCGATGAGGTCACCATCGTGATTGCCAGGGATAGCAAGGATGGGAGCATCGTAGTGGGTATACGGCTCATAAAACTGGGGATAGTATTCACTGGCCTGTCCATAATAGTAGACAACATCGCCCAGGATGTAGAAGAAGGCAGGTCGTGCTGTAGGATCGGCGGCTGCAAGGTCCTGTTCCATATGAGCAGTCACAATCTCCTGATCCTGTGGGGATTTCACCCCCCCCGGTATCACCGACCATGTGAAAAACCATGCGACTAGCAGACTGGATGGTTTGTAGAGTTGTGGGTGGAAGGACCCGGTCGAGCGAGAGGTGGAAGGGAGATTGGCCGGTTGGTTGAGGAAGAGGTTGGGGTTGCTGTTTCGTTGCTGGTTCGGGCGATCTACTCACAATCAGTGGATCTGAGACGGACAATATGCGGCCGAAGCGTCGATGTGGTGCGTTTGACTGGGTCATTGCGATCTCCTTATCGTACAACTCTATCCTCGTGAGAGGGCATTTATGCATTCGCAACATTAAAAATAGCAGGGAGAAAAAGGCATCTTCGGATATTCGCCCCTTTACTAATAGAACGGGTAAACATCAATAAAAGTTTTGGCTCTGCCTTATTGGCTGTTTACCCACTTAACAGCGTGATTTTTGCCTCACGAAAAAAGTGATTTACCGTTTAGCGATGCTCTCTACGAATTCTTCTTTAGGTCAACTCTGAACAGTTTCCATTCTATTTTGCAATTTACAATGGTTGTGGGATATGCTCTCTGATGAGATCGATTAGGCCATCAACATCTTCATAGATATTATTAAATGTGAGTGAATCGCGGTTCGCGGTTGATACGGGAAAGCATGTAACTCTTTCGCTTACCAAATTCAGGCACTTCCAGCAATCTTCTTACCTCATCCCAATGAGTCACCTCCACCTTTTTTAGGGAAATCACTAAAAGTCCTTCGGTACACACGAGGACAGATCGGGGAAACCGTTGAGTAATCATATATCTGATAAACATACAATAACCACAACCAAATAAGCCCACAATGGTACCAGGGAAGCTTATCGTAAGTCTCCATTGGACATCCACAATCTGCCTCTCCATCACTTGATTGAGGAAAATAGAAAATACAGTGAGAACGAACAACACAGCACAGAGCACACATATCAGTAAAAAACGATTGATAAAATTTAGAAAGCGCGTCCACTGAGGTTTAATGTTGTAGAGCGCAAGAGGCAGGCCAACTCCATGCTGTTCTGCCAACTGATACATGCTCCTAGAGAGCCGGTCGAGAAATAGAGCTGGCAATCTCCTGACAGAAAAGTATCCTCAGATTTGAGAGAGGGAGGGGAGATGGCGCGCCGTGGTCATCTCCCCTCCCTTTAGCCCCCCAGAAAAAGGGAAAGACAGGCATTTAGACAGCAGTAGCAAAAACCTTGTGATACAGGTATGTCCGACACAGCAATTGAAAGCCGACGGCTTCATAAACGAAACGCGAGGAAGTAAACTCCGTACTCTTCTCCTCCTTCCCAGGATGAGCGCCTGTCACCAATGCCGCCTGCATCCCCCGTTCGCGTAAGCGCTGTAACCCGCCAAGCATCAGCGCCGTTGCCAATCCTTGACGACGAAATTGCGGGCGCGTTCCTACCGGTTCAAACAGGCCCACGCGGTTCACCGGGTCCACCCAGCAGATGCAGCCAGCGGCCGGCGTGCCATCAGGAGCCACGACCATCAGATCGAGTTGAGGATTGTATTGGGGCATCTTCATCACTGCCAGTTGTCGCAAGGTCGCTTCCTCATAGGTCTTGCTCCCCTTTGGGAGAAAAGCATCACGTTGAAGCTCGGCCCGCATCTCTGCCTCAGCCTCGCCAGCAACCGGGCGAATCGTGAATCCTGTTGGCAAAATGGGTGCTGGCACGGGCTCGATCAGCGGTCGGCAGTAGCAATAATAGAACATTTCTTGGCGCTCATATCCTTCACGTTCAAGAAAACTCCCCATCTCCAGATCGGAGCCTGTGGCTAAACCCCAGGTTTGTTCCCATATCTCATACTGGTTCGCGCCCTGCTGCGAAGCTCGCTCTTTTACGCGCTGCTCTGCCCACCGGTGTACCATAAGAAAGCGCTCGCGCGTACGGAAGTCGGGATGAAGCAAGCAGGCGATCTCATCCCCGGCAATGATCCCGAGAGCAAGCGCCTCACCATTTTCTTGATACCAGAAATGCCAGTTCTGCTGATCATCAAGCGAACCATCTTTGCACCACCATTGCAGGTCGCCAATGTGCGGATAATCGTTCTGTGGGTCCAGTGCTCGACAGATGGTGACAAATTTCATGGCTTCTACAAGAGCTGGTCCGCCAGAACGCGCAAGCTTCTGTGCTGTGTTCATGTGTATATCTCCTTGTTTTTTCTCAGTGTTGCGTTATCGCGTGTTTACCTTCGTCTGATCGGTTCAATTTCCACCGATCAGGAGCTTCTGTTCCGCTATTGCCGTCAATACATCATTTCACCTGCTTTCATGTGGATAACAAGCGCATGAGTAGAAACCATCTCATTGTGGCAACATCGACAAAAGCAGGGAGCAAACGAAGAAGCAAACTGCGTCAAGCCAGGTGAGCGAACAAAGAGATGGTGCGCGACCCGGCTACGAGGAGAGGTAAAAGGAGAGACGCAAGGGAGAAAATGGCGACCAGCAAGCTATTACTCAGCCTGGAGAGGCTAAGCATCTATCAGCCTGCCTGGCACCTCTTCAGCCGCATAAGCCAATCTTGTGCCGGGGCTTATACGGCGAAGGTACTTGTGGCGCGATTACAATTGCGATGGATCATCCATCCAGGGGTTTTCGTCTCCCCTCTCAAGTATACGGAATTCATGGGAATACAGTAACATAAGGCTGGGGTATATGTCAAGCGGGACACACGAGTTTGAAACCACTCAACCATCCGAGAGCCGAAATGGTTCGCACAAGAGAAATGATCAGGAGGAAACGTATGCAACCAGCCCTGTGGAAGCCCTCCGTAACACTCAATCCACAAGAAGAACAGATTGTCCACAAGATTCGGAAAGCCAAACTGTTTGTCTTTTTGCGTCAGCATCGCCATGAACTGTTTGACGAAGCCTTCCAGGAAGAGTTGGCCAGTCTCTATCGGAAAGCAGAGCGCGGCCACCCTCCGATTGCTCCCGCAGTCCTGGCCTTGGCACTCATTCTCGAAGCGGATACAGGGGTATCAGATGATGAAGTGATTGAGGCGACGGTGATGGATCGACGCTGGCAGTTGGTGTTGGATTGCCTGGATACCGGGCACGCTCCTTTCAGTAAAAGGACGCTCGTGGCCTTTCGTCAGCGGCTCATCGAGCGAATGATTGAAATCGCCAACCAAAGCCAGGCGTTTGGGCCACGAGCCTTACGCGCTGCAGAAAGTACATTTGCACATTTTTACGAATATTTTCAATCAAAATGAATATATCGAAGCCTCAATGAAAATTTGTTCTATTGACAATTAAAAGTAACTTAACGTATATTTATAAGCACATCCATGTTTTATCATGAAATGGTCTTTGGGCTTTTCCCACTGACGGTACCTCAAGGCGCCGTCATTTATAACGTTTCTGCTTCTTATGGCTCTAAAAAGAAGAGATGAAGTCTATGAAACAGCGTTGGGCCCTTCTTCTTGACCTTGATCAGACTCTCGTTTTTACTGAAGCCCTTCAATCCCTGCGAGATCACCGCCAATGGATTGAAATACATAAATACCATCACCTAACTTCCTTGCCAGGATATACCAAAGCCTTCCTCGACAGAGTACGCCCACATTTTGAATTGGGAGTGGTTACTGCTTCTCCTCGTCGATATGCAGAAGGATTGGTTGACTATCATGGTCTGAATATCAAAGTATTGACCGCCTACCACGATACGAAGCAGCATAAACCCGATCCTGACCCCCTTTTTCATGCGTCGAAACAGCTTGGGATTCTCCCAGCACGGTGTGTACATATAGGTGACCATGCCAAAGACGTGGCTGCCGCTTCCCAGGCACATATGGTTTCCATTGCTCTTTCCTGGGATGGCTCGCTTGATCTACACGCTATATCCAAGTATTCATACACACTTTGTGCTAATTGGAATGAAGTGATTACCTGTTTGAGAGGAATTATTACAGAAAGGTAGGATACCATGACCTATCACGCTGACATTTTACGGGAGGGAAACACGTATGCTCTCTATCCCTACTATCCCTGGCACTCAAACATGCGCAATGAGTTTACTAATCGTATGCTTGATTTTAAGAACAATAAGCTCAGTGCGGTCAATTGGTTCAAAGCTCGTTCGGTTGACGCTGTCTCATTTTTGGAGGAAGATTTTAGGGGCATAGTTGATGATTTGTATGTCATGGCTGCCCCCTGTAGCTCTGTCCAAAAGGTGAATGTATCGTGTGAAAGCATCGCCTCTTATCTTGACCAGAACTTTTCCTGGTTACACTATGTGCCACAATCACTCGTAAGGATCAAAGATGTTCCAAAGGCGGCTACAGCTTCCAAAGAAAATCGTCCTCGTCCAATGTATCAAGATCACATAAGGACTATTCGCTATAGAGGCCCTGTTCTTAATCCCTTTTATGGAATTATTGTAATTGATGATGTTTTGACTACGTCAAGCACTTTTAATGCTTGCTATGCTATACTTAGACAAACGACGCCGTGCGAACATATTTTCGGATTATTTATGGGTAAGACGCAATTTGGTTGATTTGTGAAAGAAGTGAAGGGAATTATGCCAGCAACGCTCCTCGATGACAATACGATCTATGTCTTTGCCCTGGGACTACTGAAAGGGGTTGGGCCACAAAACCATAGAGCATTGGTTTCCCGTTTCCCTTTGTGCCAGGAGTTTGAAACAGCCTCCATCCAGGTGTTAGAGAAAGTGCTTCGCTCCGCCCTTGCGTCTTCTGTCTATGCACAAGTGCATTCATCTGCCTGGGATGGTTTGTTGGCCCAGGCGAAAACAACGTTACAACGGCACTTAAAGCTAGGGATTATGCCTATCCCGATTACAAGCCCTGCCTATTCCCCTCTCCTTGAACAGATCCCGGATCCCCCAGTAATGCTTTACGCCAAAGGCAATATTTCACTGTTGCAGCACCTCAATTCGGTGGCTATTGTAGGTACCAGGGAACCAACTCCGAAAGGCACCACCGTCGCGCGTCACCTGGCTCACTATTTGGCTCAGCAGCAGTATTGTATCGTGAGCGGGCTGGCAAAAGGGGTAGATACTGCTGCACATGAAGGAGCCCTGGAGGTTCAGGGAAAGACCATTGCAGTCTATGCGACGCCCCTGGATACTGTTTATCCAGCCGAAAATAGAGGCTTAGCCAAGCGCATTTTGGATGCTGGCGGCTTAGTTATTAGCGAGATTCCCCTGGGTCAAAAGAGTTTTCGTAGCGCTTTCGTCCTCCGTGATCGTATGCAAAGTGGCCTCTCATTAAGCGTCATACCGGTTCAAACTTCAATTGATGGTGGCACAATGCATACAGTCAAATTTGCCAAGGCGCAATCGCGCCTTGTGGCTTGTCCGGTTCCACTGAAGGATGAGGCCCACCTCAAACAATACGAGGGAATTTTCTCCATTATGCGAGAGGCAAATGCGCAGACCTATGCTTTTCGTGCAGGGAAAGTCGAAGAAAGCGAGATTCTCACTCGTATGCAAATGATCAGGTGGCACTTATTGTCATACGTAGAGCAAAAAGAAATAAACTATGCCAAGGCCACGGAGGCCCAAGCTTCCGATACCGTTCCGCAAGAAGCACATACACATGAGCAATCTGCATCTGCCGCTTCGTCCGCAGTGGCTATACCGTCAGAAACAGTCAATTCTCAACAATATGAGCGAGAAGCAGAAAAGCTGTTTCACGATGTAAAGCGGCAGGAGACGAATGCACCCACTGAAACTTCACTGAAGGAACCCAACGTAGAACCAGAGTTACCAACCGC
>DATAYF010000173.1:0-5182 GCA_036272735.1 Ktedonobacteraceae bacterium | reverse complement strand
TCGGCGGTCCTGGACTTCATCCGGGCGGTCGAGCAGCACACCCACCCGTTGGACGCGGTGCAGGGCTTCATGCTTCTGCGCCACGGGAACGTGGCGGCCGAGGGGTGGTGGACGCCCTACGGGCCCCAATCCCCGCACTCGCTCTACTCGCTGAGCAAGAGCTTCACCTCAACCGGCATCGGCCTGGCGGTGGCCGAGGGCCTGCTCACGGTGGACGATCCCGTTCTGAAGTTCTTCCCCGACGACGCCCCGGCAAACCCCAGCGAGAACCTGAAGGCGATGCGCGTGCGGCACCTGCTGTCCATGAACACCGGCCACAAGGAGGACACGACCGGGCACGTGTTCCGAGGAGAAGACGACAACTGGCCCCGCGCTTTCCTGTCGCTGCCCGTCGAGTACCAGCCTGGCACGTGGTTCGTCTACAACACCGCGGCCACATACATGCTCTCGGCCATCATCACCAGACTGACGGGTGAGCCCCTGCTGGACTACCTGCGCCCGCGCCTGTTCGACCCGCTGGGCATCGAGAACCCCACCTGGGAGACCGACCCGCGCGGCGTCAACATCGGCGGGTCCGGCCTGCACATCAAGACGGAGGACATCGCCCGCTTCGGCCAGATGTACCTGCAGAAGGGCCGCTGGCACGGCTGGCGCCTCCTGCCGGAGGCGTGGATCGCCGAGGCCATGAGCGCCCACTCCGACAACAGCAACACCCAGATCAACCCCGATTGGATGGTCGGGTACGGCTACCAGTTCTGGCGCTGCCGGCACGATGGCTACCGCGGCGACGGCGCCTTCGGCCAATACTGCATCGTCCTGCCTGAGCAGGACGCGGTGCTGGCCATCATCGGTGGCGTGCGGGACATGCAGGCTGTACTGGACAAGGTCTGGGAGCATCTGCTGCCCGCCATGCAGCCGGAAGCGTTGCCCGCCGACCCGCAAGCCTACGGCGAGTTGTACGACAAGCTGGCGGTCCTGTCGCTGCCGTTGCCGAAGGGGCAGCCCTTGTCGCCCAGGGCGGAGCAATGGTGGGGGAAAACGTACAAGCTGGAGAGGAATGATCTGAAGCTTGAGAGCGTCGCGATTAAGTTCGGCGACGAGGGCGGCACGCTCATTATGCGCGACGAACGCGGCGAGCACCCGATGCAGGTCGGCTACGCCACGTGGCTGAAGGGGACCACCGACGCGCGCGGGCATGGCGACGAACCCGTCGCCGCGTGCGGCGCCTGGACGGCGGAAGACACCTACGAGGTGAGGATCTGCTATTACGAGGGCGTGTTCTGCCCGGTCTTCCGCTTCCACTACACGAGCGGCGAACTGCAACTGGAAGTGGAGCCGAACGCATCCTGGGGCCCCACGACGGTCACGACGATCACCGGCCGCGTGGTCGGATGAGGTACTTCTAAGATCCTTGCAAAAATAGGCGATAGAGGACTTTTGTTCGATAGAATAGCCATTCATGTTATTTACCAAGATCGTGATCCACCCTTTCCCACGCTTGGTGCCTATGGCCACATCGCTCGGCTTTTTCGCCATGAAGCGTTCAAATGAGGCGAGTGCTGTGGTCAACCAGATGCATCTCAAACACTTGGTGGACATACAAGCTACTACTTTAGGCGTGATCGCATCGAGACTATTAGAAGACAGTATGCGCTAGAGGACATTCCTTCATCAAGTGAGGAGTGGAAGCAAGAATTTCTTGATTTTGTGAAAAGCCGTAACTTATCGAGATCGTACAAACCAGTGATGCTGAAAGCATTTTTCAA
Organism: Ktedonobacteraceae bacterium; assembly: GCA_036272735.1. Classification (GTDB taxonomy): domain Bacteria; phylum Chloroflexota; class Ktedonobacteria; order Ktedonobacterales; family Ktedonobacteraceae; genus DATAYF01. The sequence continues at coordinate 3,416 of DATAYF010000173.1, read as the reverse complement.
GCTTGTTGACCGTGAGGGAAAGGTTCAGATCGACGATCTAGTTCGCGAATTCAGGGACTATTATATGCAACGAGCGAATAATAACCAACCATTGGAACGAGATCAATCTCTTATGGCACACCCAACAAAAGCAAGTGATCAGGCTATCAAAAGGCTCATTATTACCAATCCTCTTGAGCGGTTCCTCATCAAAAATTTTATACATTACACTCCGAAGAAGATATTTTGCAGATTGTGCCTCAGCTATGGCAAGAGTTGCGGCATTATGAGGTGTTGGATGCACTCAAAAGTGCAAATGAGCAGATTAGCTATTATGAGGCTCGAAATGGCAAGCATTAGGTTATTGGGAGGTTAGCCCATTGTACTCAAATATTCAGGTTATCAGAGTACAATAAAAATATTTTTCATAAAGTGATAGGTTCTCGTTTAGACTAAATAAGCTCAGCTATCCTCTGAGTTGCAGAGGATAGTCTGATGGATACTGTTTCTGTCATAGCAAAAAACAGGAGCAGTGGCCCAATGAACCTTAGAACCTGAAATGCTTGCGTTCACGCGGCCTGGGTGCAAAACGCTCGTTGGCATTACGCGAGTTCGCACTTGGCGTCGAGGCGCTGGAACGTTTTGCCCACGCCGAGCCATTGCGCAAGGTGCATGAGTGTGTCTTTGGTGTTTTGGCACTAGAAAGCGAACCGGTTGATCCACAACTATAAGCAAACAGACAGGTTGCAAAAGTGCACGAAAGATGATACATATATCAGAAAGCGAGAGGTGAACGAGCGATGACAGACACCATCGATACCTTGATCCGTGGCGCAAAGATCGTGGACGGCACTGGCAATCCCTGGTTCTACGGCGATATTGCTATCCAAGGTGACAGAGTCCAGACGATCACGTCTCCAGGCCAACTTGCGTCCAGGACGGCCATGCAGATTGTTGATGCCAACGGGATGGTTGGTTGCCCCGGCTTTATTGATATCCTCAGTCACTCCCACATTCCACTCCTCTATGACCCGCGCGATCTTTCCAAAATCACGCAAGGAGTCACAACAGAGATAATGGGCGAAGGGTGGACGCCAGCCCCTGTGGGCGGACATATCACGGATAGCTTCGCCGATATCTCACGGCAGGAGCAAGAGATGGTCGCTGCCTGGATCGAGCAAGCAAAGGGCTGGACACGGTTTAGACACTGGCTTGACGCGATGGTTAAGCGTGGCGTCTCACCCAACGTCGGTTCCTTTCTGGGTGGTGGGACACTGCGTGAATACGCGATGGGCTTACGTATAGGTGAACCCACCGCAAGCGAGCTAGAGACCATGCGCCGCGTCGTCGCAGAAGCGATGGAGGATGGAGCCTTTGGAGTCTCCTACGCCCTTATCTACCCACCAGATACGTATACCACAACTGAAGAACTGATCGAAGTAGCACGGGTAGCTGCGCGCTACGGCGGCCTCTATATCACGCATATCCGTTCGGAAGGAACACAATTGCTCGAAGCAATCGATGAGGCAATTGAGATTGGACGGCAGGCTGAGCTTCCTGTTGAGATCTATCATCTCAAGGCCAGCGGCAAGGACAACTGGCCGCTCATGAAGCAGGCGCTTGAACATATTCAAGCGGCCCGCAACATAGGCAGAGACGTTACCGCCGATATCTATCCGTATGTTGGATCGGGGACTGGCCTGACTTCTGTCCTGCCGCCCTGGCTTGCTGAGGGCGGATCTCTCTACGAGCGCCTTGCCGAGCCGGCAATCCGCGAGAAGGTCCGGGCTGAGGTGCTCGACCCAGAGGGGGATTGGGAGGCTATGGCGCATAGCGTTGGCCCAGAAGGAGTGATGCCAATCGGCTTTGAGCGGCCTAAAAATCAGCCATTTGTAGGCAAACGGCTCTCAGAGATTGCAGCCATACGAAATCAGCATTGGATCGACGCCGTCATCGATCTGCTTATCTCCGAACAACAACGTATCTTTACGATTTACTTTAGCATGGACGAGGCCAACATTGCCCTCGGCCTGCGCCAACCCTGGATCAAAGTTTCAACTGATGCGGGTGGAGTCGATCCAGCCTGGGCCAGAGCGCACGGCCCTACGCATCCACGAGCCTACGGCACGTATCCTCGTGTGCTCGGAAAATATGTGCGCGAGGAAAAGCTTCTGACGTTGGAAGAGGCCATTCGCAAAATGAGCGGCGCGGTCGCCGCCCGACTTGGTCTACACGATCGTGGTCTCCTGCGGCCAGGCTATTACGCCGATATCGTCCTTTTCGACCCTCAGACCATTGCTGATCACGCCACTTTTGAGGATGCGCACCAGCTCTCCACCGGCATACGCGACGTCTGGGTCAACGGAGTTCGTGTCGTCCGGGATAGTGGCCATACCGGAGCAACTCCCGGTCATGTCGTACATGGTCCCGGCTACCACGCATAATTAAGAGGGCACACTGCTGATTGCGCCGTGAGTCTCAGTTCAAGGAATTCTATTATGTACGATCTACTTATCCATAATGCTCGTATTGTCGATGGTACAGGATCACCCGCATTCATTGGTCACATTGGAGTAGACCAGCAGCGTATCACCGCCATCAGCGCCGACCACCTGGGCGAAGACGCGCACCACGTTATGGACGCTGATGGCATGGTCATAGCACCAGGCTTTGTGGATGCACATACACACGATGACCTGGTCGTGCTACGAAGCGCAATTGTGCCTGCAAAGGTGCAACAAGGCATTACCACACTCGTCATTGGCAATTGTGGTTTTAGCATAGCGCCTACGATACCAGCCCATGCCGATGCCATAAAAACCTACTCGGCCTCGGTACTGGGACGAGATGAGCAAGCCTGGGACTGGCCAACGATGGGCGCATTTCTTGATACGCTGCGGACAAGACCGCTGGGGCAAAATGTGTGCGCCCTCATGGGGCATACCGCGCTACGTGTCGCCGTGATGGGCTTTGAGCAACGCGCGGCGACCGCACAAGAAATTTCAACGCAACAAGCGCTGATTGCAGAGGCCATGCAGGCCGGTGCAGTAGGTCTATCGCTGGGCCTGATGTATATACCGGGCCTGTATACACCAACCACTGAGATCACCAGCCTGGCTCACGTTGTCGGTCAGTATGATGGCGTTGTTGCGGTGCATATGCGTGGAGAAGGCGATACCCTGCTCAATTCACTCGATGAAATGATCACAATGGCACAGCAGGCCGAGGTTGCGGTACATATTAGCCACCTCAAAGTAATCGGGCGTAAAAACTGGGGAACCATTCAGCGAGCGCTAGATCGTATCGTCGATGCTCGTAGCCGTGGCCTGGATATCACCGTCGATGTCTACCCTTATACTGCTGGCTCTACCACCATTACCCAATTATTTCCGCCCTGGGTGCAAGAAGGCGGCGTATCGCGCATGTTGGAACGTTTA
>DATAYF010000172.1:0-3015 GCA_036272735.1 Ktedonobacteraceae bacterium | reverse complement strand
AAAGTCAATATCTCGCCATTTCAGGGCCAGGAGTTCACCTCGACGCATGCCAGTCGTAATAGCAAGGATCCACAGAGCTTCTAAGTACATTCAAGGAGCAAATTTGGGATAAGATCCGCCGACCAGGCACATACAATACCAAAAAAGTAAGTTGATTGTACTTAGAGACTGTGTGCAAAGGTATGCTCGGTCCGCTCTGTGAGCGACTTTAGAGGAAATCTCTCATCATTTACCCGATGTCCTTATGAAGCGGGTTCAAACCACTTTCCACACAGCTTCTTAGTGCTTAATCACGCAACCTCTTTGACAATGGAAAGAGAGGGAGAATGAAGGTTGCTCTCACGTTCCCATCAGGCATCAGAGTGATTCGCCCAGCGGAAGGACGTGTTGATCGTGAGAAAGATCTCCCAGGATATCGTTGCCGGTGATCCGGATATCTTCACCGGCAACGATATCCCGGGTATATTGGTTTCGTGTTCTCGTCGTTCCTTCGGGAGGGATTGTTCGTTCGTTCGTAGTCCACCTGTCTCCTCTCGTTTGGATACGTGTTTCCGATTTTGCCAGGGGATTTGAGAAGAAGTGAAGAGGTCTGCTTGCCATGTGCAAGTGATCGAGAACGTGTCCTGGACAGCGGATTGCTTTGCCCTCCTCAGCTGTTGTTCAGTCATGTTACCAACAAAGAAATTTCCTCATCACATGAGAGAAAAGAGATGGTTTGCAAGAGAAACAGAAAGGATGGTCTATCATGACGAAGCACATCTTCTTGATCCAAGGCGCTGGAGCCGGCGCTTACGAAGTGGACCAACAGCTTGCCACAAGCCTCTCGCATGCACTTGGCCAGCAATACGAGGTTCATTACCCGGCTCTGCCGCACGAAGAAGATGCATCCTATGAAGAGTGGAAGCATCACCTCGAAAAAGAGCTGGCTACCATGCAGGAGCCGATTGTTCTCGTCGGCCATTCGGTCGGTGCCTCGATTCTCATCAAGTGGATGAGCGAAATGGGGGCAGAGAAACCGATTGCTGGCCTGTTTCTTCTCGCGTGCCCATTTTGGGGTGGGAATGGCTGGTGCTACTCTGGCTATGAGGAACTGATGCTGCTGACCGGTGGGGCCACAAAGCTTTCAATGGGCAGACAGCTATTCCTGTACCACTGCCGTGACGATGCAACCGTGCCGTTTGACCATCTTGCGCTCTACGCTCAAATCCTCCCGGAGGCAACGATAGGGGAACGAGACGAAGGTGGCCATCAATTCAATAATGATTTGTCTTTTGTCGCAGAGGATATCAAAAGCCTGCAACTGTAGCCGCGAACCAGCCTGCTCTGGTCAGAGGAAGGTGGTTCGACCTTCCTCGCGCCATGGGCGTTGTCTTACGAGATGCCTGATCAACGCGCTGGCTGTGCAACTGTAGGCAGGTCAGTTGAGGCTGTCAAAGAGGAGGTTCAGAGGAGCAGCCAAAGTGAGCACAAATGCGTTCGGCCAAAGCTTCGCCGAGTGCAACCCAAGGGGTTGCACAACAGCCTTCTTCGCGTGTACCCACTTGGGCTCGATTGGGTTGAGCCACGGACTTTTCGTCGGGAGAAAAAAGGGCAGAATGCGCACCCCTTTACTCTCTTGCTTGCCCTTCTGGTTATGCTCTCTGATCCAGTTCCTCACACTCTTGCTGTAATGCCAGGAGGCATTATCCCAAATCAAGAGCCAGTTCCGCTTGCCTTGCTCGTGCAGTTTGGTGCAGATCCACTCCAGAAATTGAGTGGTGATGGCGCTAACTGGCCGCCCATCCACAAAACGCAGCGACATCTGGCGGCGGAGAGGATCAGCGGCAGGACCTTGCTGCCAAAGGACCCCATAACAGGCGATGGCTTTTGGATCAGGATCATTCTTTTGCCAGACCTGTTCCACCAAGCGGACCGGGTCATCTTTGCTTTGCCACGCCTTCAGAGTGGGCAAAGCAAACCGGCTCCACCACACCTCATCCAAAAAGCCGATGGCCCAGCTGGGCTGCTGGCTCGCCCAGGTTATCAGCCGATCGCGTGCGTTTTTTTTACCAGGTATTGCGGGTCTGGACTGGTAATCCAACGTTTGGCATGCTTCCAGCTCTTTCCCAGCCTTTTGAGAGCGCGACGGATACTTTCGCCGGAAACCAGACGGGGAGTGAGTCCTTGTTGGAAGCTGATCTGGGCCACCAAGGATAAGGTCCACACGCTGGTATCGAGGCCAAAGTCGTGAGGGCTGCGATGCAGCAGATCCCGGAGTGCCTCTAACGCTTCATCTGGCAAGGTGGTACGCAGTCGATGGGGACGCGAAGAGTCTTCCTCTAAGACAGCCAAGCCTGCCGTATTGAAGCCGTGGATGATGTTGAGGACCGTTTGCCTGTGGCACCCGAATTGCTTGGCGACGGCAGGGGCTCGTTCGCCACGCTCGGATGCGAGTAGGACCTGTGCTCGCCGCAAGACAAAGGCATCTTTGGAGCGTAAGCCTGCTTGGATCTGGCTGCGTTCGGTTTCGGTCAAGGGTCGGATGAACAGAGGGGTTTTCATACCCTCTATCATACCACATTGTCGATTACCTTTCGTGGGAAAGCACTAGACTATCCAGGGTTTTCAGCGAACAGTGATACCACTGGGTTATTTGAGGTCAATCCTGATACGTATATTGAGCTTATTGCATTTTTAGAAAACCAGGTATTACAGGAAAAAGTGGTCGATCACAGAGAGCCACTCTCCCATTTTGTACCGTTAACACGAGAAGAACTTCTACGGTTTCATTGTCCAAAATCGCTATTGGAGGGACAACTCCATAACTGTTATTGGTATAAACCTGATTTAATGAAAGATAGGCATATTGTACGGTATATGATTTCTTTTCCCCACTGGTCTGCAAGCTTAGGCAAGAATCAGGGGAGTAGCTTGTGGTTTGTTGCATTGAGAGAAGAACAGTTAAGGGACCCAAATTTTAACCTCTTTGATAATGTGGATGGGCTTGGCTCCATCATATTCGATAAACTAGAATTG
>DATAYF010000171.1:0-10400 GCA_036272735.1 Ktedonobacteraceae bacterium | reverse complement strand
GGCTTCCTCAGTTGGGGAGACGAGGCGCTCTATCAACGCTGGAAACGCAAACATGCCATCCAACAATAGGGTATGTTTGCCACGCCCCAAATCTGCTCTTGAGCCGGACGCTATTCAGATCGATCCTCAATATTATTTTATAAGTCGGTATTGTGCTTGTGCTACCGTTTGCTCCCATGATAGCTACTAATTGTTACCATGCTATTCATGGTTCGTCTTGCCATAAGAGTACGTTGAAAAAAACCAACGATCAAGAACACGCTCTTATTGTGGAGGTTTATTTCCTTGAAAATTATTGTTACCGGTGGCGCAGGTTTTATTGGATCAAATCTTTGTGGTCGCCTGCTTGAAGATGGTCACGACGTGTTATGCGTTGATAGTCTTCTCACAGGGTCGCGCGAAAATATTGCGGAATTTTTACAGCATCCTCATTTTCTCTTCTTAGAACACGACGTTACCCAGCCATTTGATGCTGAAGCAGACGCTATTTTTCACCTCGCCAGCCCTGCCAGCCCTATCGGCTATATGGAACATCCTTTGGAGACCATTCTTGTCAATAGCCAGGGAACGCACCGCATGCTTAAAATGGCTCGTCAGCAACACGCGAAATTCCTCGTCTCGTCAACATCCGAAATTTACGGCGATCCCCTCGTTCACCCGCAAACCGAAGAATATTGGGGCAACGTCAATTCGATTGGGCCTCGCGCTTGCTATGACGAGAGCAAACGCCTGGGCGAGACGCTCACCATGGAGTATTATCGACAATATGCAACGGATGTGCGTATCGTACGCATCTTCAATACTTATGGGCCGAAAAATCAGATGAATGACGGACGCATGATTCCAAACTTCATCGTACAAGCGCTCAAAAACGAACCTATTACCATCTATGGCGATGGCAGCAAGACACGCAGCATCTGTTACGTTAGCGACCTGGTAGAAGGTTTGCTCCGTGCTATGTTCAAGCCACACACGACTGGTGAGGTCTTTAACCTGGGTAACACAGAAGAGCGCACCGTGCTTGAGTTCGCACAAACCATCGTTGGTCTCTGCAATGCATCCCTGGATATCAATGGGCAACCGCACATTATTTTTGAGCCCAGCCGCGTCGACGACCCGGAACGCCGCCGCCCCAATATCAATAAAGCCAAACACATTTTAGGCTGGGAACCCAAAGTAAGCATGGAGGATGGTCTGCGACACAGCATCGCATGGTATACGCAACGCATCGCACAGGTATCGGCTCCAGTCTAGCCGCAAAACATTGCAATCGTAACGGCTTGGGATAGAGGTGCATAATAAGTAAACTATGCACCTCTACAAACGTACAAACTACATTGCTTGAGGTTTGCCCCATGCCACCTGGCTCACCACAGACTGAGGAAGCAATCCACCCCGAAGAAAAGGAGCCAGCATTTTACGGACTTCCTCATCGAAGGCACCCGCTGCTTCCTCCCCCATACGCTCCCGCGAGAAGCCATTTCGTGAATGAATGGAGCGAATATACTCCTCGCCAGATTGCACGAACGGGATCGGGTGTGTCTGGATGACTCCCTGTTGCTGGAAAAGGTGACGCTGCTCCAATTCCTCGACGAGATTGTATGGGCGATACTCTCGATTGGTGGAGAAGCGATTAATGAGTGCTTGAAGAGCTTCATCCCAGGGATTGCGTTCGGTTCCGCGCCCGGCAATAGCGAGATAGCCACGCGGCGTCAATATGCGCTGAAATATGGGTAAAACGGTATCCCATTCCATCCAATGGAGGCTCTCCCCAGCGGTGATCAGCGCATAGGGAGGCTGCAAATCGACCTCCTCCACACGTCCATCTATCCAGTTGAGGCGAGCATGGTCGCCATTTGGCAGTGCTTTTCCTTTTGCAATCATAGCCTGGGAAAAGTCAACCGCGTCCACACGCTCAACCTCTTTCACCAGGTGGCGTGCAAGATCACCAGTCGCACAACCAACATCGAGGATGGTACGTGGTTCGTCAACGATCAGGGCAAGGAGCTTGCGAATAGCCTCATCTGGGTAAGGCGGTCGATAGTGATAGACCGAAACAATGCTTGCATCCTTGAATTGTTCCGCATACTTCAGACCAAGATGACCGGGTTTCGGCTCCATTGAAATCTTCTCTCATTTCTCTTCAGAATGCGCCATGTTTTCCTGATCTACCTTGCTAAATATCAAAGCTGGTCGAAAATGACGTTAGGTGAGATGTATTGACTGGCCCAATCGCGAAACGTCCAGTGTTCATCCCACCAACACCAACCCTGGCGCTGAAAGAATGCCCACAGAATGACACGATCAAGCAACATGTAGATAGGGAAACGCCTGGCAAATTCTGGGCGAAGCGCTTTGTGTTTCCGGTATGCAGCAAAGAACTCGCTCGCTAACTGCGAGTCCTCGTTGAGATACTCACCTATCGGGCGTGAAAGGTCTGCCTCACCATCACCAAAATGAGCTTCCATCAGGTCGAACACGCCGCTGACCTGCCATCTCTCACCATCTTGCATGACGACGAGATTTCCCTCTTTGTAGTCTTCCATGAGCAAGCATGGCTCAAACTGCTCATTGAGCGCGTCCTCTGCATCGACGATAAGTTCCTCTACCCAGGATATGTCAGCTAACGTGGTTGCTGTCGAGTTGTATTCGTACGCACGAGTAAGATGGTGGCGAAGGCAAGCTTTTACCCGTTCACTATAGGAAATGGTGGTTAAGGTCATGCTTGCTAGCCGGGTATCAGATTCTACCGGAAAAGGCCAGGCGAGTTCCTGTGCCAGTTCAAACGGCTCAACAGCGTCAGTGACCGCATTGTAACGACCAGCAATGGGCCAGGTAACTTCTTGCATATGTACCAGATTCTCACCGAGTGCCTGAGCAATTCCTCGCCTGTCTGCACTCCCTAACTGCTTTGTGGCCTGCTCATCGGCTAATTGGAAGCCGGGCATACGTGGCATGATGACGAAGTTCCAGCCAAAGATATCAGAGGTAGGATCGATGAGATAGGGCCAGGGTACGGGAACGTGTGTACGCTCGTGGAGTAGGCGCGTATAAAATTGCTCGGTAGGAAACTGCCACGAGAAATGTGGCTGGCCGCGCAAAACATACTCCCCATTGGTACTGCTTACAAAAACGTTTTGACCAAACAGACCAAAGGGAACAGGTTCTGCCTGAACAAGACGACCTAAATGGAAACGATCAAGGGCTGCCTGGAACTGCGTATCAGCAATCATCCCCAGGCGCTCAGAATACTTTTTTTCTCCCATAATTTAGTCCTACAATCAAGGGCTCCTTCGCTTCGATGATCTCGACGTTTCTTGACACCAGGATAGACCTACACTATAATTTTCTGGCGCATCTTAGCGCATCAGGAGAACAGAGCTATGCAAGAACACCCTCTCATTGAACTCTACATTACCATTAGCGATGAGCAGCAAAATCAGGCTGTAGAAAACATGCTCTCAACAGTAAATTTAGACAATGTTGTACTACAGACGCTGCACCTGGCTGGTATCGCCCAACAGATTATGCTGACCGTGCTGATTACGGACGACGAAGGCATCCGCGAAATGAACCAGCAATACCGCCAGCAGGACAAGCCAACTGATGTACTTTCTTTTCCATTGCTCAATGCACCACTAGTGCAAGCTCCGGCCGATCAGCTATGGACCCCGCAAGAAAGTGAAGCAGGCGAGCAGGCAGTTAGCGAAGAACAGCCAGAGTTTGTTACGCCTCCTGGTATGGTCACCAACCTGGGAGATATCGTGATATCCTGGCCGACCATTGAGCGACAAGCAGAGCAGGCTGGCCATTCAGCTATCTATGAACTATTTTACCTGCTTTCACACGGCGTCTTGCATCTTGTTGGCTACGATGACCATACCGAAGCTGGCTACCAGGCGATGGTGGCTACGCAAGAAGCCGCCCTACGCGCTGTAGGGCAAAAGGCGTAAACGCGTCCATGACTCAACCATTCGGCCCTCCGCCTCCACCAGCCGCGCCACAAAGTGAAATCGCCAAATTTATCGCCGGCTTCGGGTACGCCTTTGCTGGTCTCTGGTACGCGCTCCGTACGCAGCGTAACGTTCGTGTCCATGTCGCCATTGCGATTATCGTGATCCTACTCGCCATATTTTTGCGCCTTTCGGCCGTGGAATTCGCGATCCTATTTGTAGCGATCACAGGTGTTTTCACCGCCGAAATGTTTAATACGGTCATTGAGCTATGCGTTAACCTGGCATCACCCGAATACCACCCACTCGCCAAAATCGCCAAAGATGTCGCGGCCGGGGCAGTGTTACTCAGCGCCATGCTCTCTATTATCATAGGCGTATGCGTATTCTTGCCCCACCTGTGGCCACTGCTCAGCAGATTCCTATAGCTATTTTAGCTCCCTATTTCACCCGCTCGACGTATTGACCAGAGCGTGTGTCGACGCGAACCTTATCGCCAGGGTTTATAAACAAGGGCACGTTGACCACTACACCGGTTTCCAGCGTTGCAGGCTTCGTGACGTTTGTCGCCGTATCTCCGCGCACACCCGGCTCAGCGCTCACAACCTCTAGTTCAAGGAAATTCGGCAGCACCACAGCGATGATCGTCTCACCATCGACAAGCATTTCAACGATATCCTGCTCCTTCAAAAATTTGACGGCATCGCCAAGCATAGCTTTAGAAACTGGCTGCTGGTCATAGGTCTGCGTATTCATGAAGATATAATCTTCACCATCGATATACAGAAACTGCCAATCCTGATGCTCGACACGCACCTCATCAACGTCCTCACCGGCACGGAAGCGCTGTTCAATTATCCGTCCGGTTTTTAAATTCTTCAAACGGGTGCGCACAAACGCGCGCCAGTTTCCAGGACTCACATGATGGAATTCAGTAATCGTATATAATTCATTGTTGTAACGAATGACCATGCCGTTACGAAAATCGGCGGTTTTTGTACTAGCCAAGGGATTCCTACCTTTCTCGTGCTTTTACTTGTCACTTATCTAAAAAGCTATATTTTTCTCATCTCGAATTGTACACTATCCACGCTGAGCGACAAATATGCTCGCGGGCAAACCTAACACAACTAGCACCATCTTCTTGACGACGTGCCAATTCTGCTCGCGCAAAACCTGTGCCAACAATCGATCCTCGCTGGTGAGCGTGACCATCAACCCGTCATCAGTCAATACACGCCCAAACTCCTCAATCAACGCGTGATAGAGCTTGTCCAGGTCCTCGCCTGCCCCGATCTGCTTACCAAATGGTAAATTGGTGAGTATACGCGTGACGCTATTCGCATCCAGAGGTAAGGCGCGTGCATTCCAGGTATGCCACCTGGCTCCGACATCAGCGGCCCTCGCGTTACGCTGAGCCATGGCAACGGCTTCTTTGCGAATATCTCCCCCTATAAGCTTGCTATAAGGGGCCAGCAACGCGCGTTCGATGACGAGCGTGCCAGCGCCACATAAAGGATCAAGGATAGTATCTTCGCCTGTTGGTTGCGAAACCCAGCCCATCGCTGCCGCCACAGTTGGACGTAAAGACGCGGGTAAATGTTCTAGCTTATACTGACGATGCCTCATTGTAGCATCACTCAAGCGTATCCCAACAAACGCCTCACTTCCGCTAAGCCATAGCCAGACTTCCAGATCCGCATCATCGTCTACTGCGTGCATTTTACGTGGCAGCGCACTACGCAAAGCGTCGTGTACAGCCTTCCCGGCGTCCATACGTCGAAAATCATGTGACCCCGTCTTCTGGCTGACGACGCGCCATGTTCTGGGTATCGTTCCACCGCGTGCACGCCGCCACGTCGCCAATCCAGTTTCCAGATCCGCATGCAGGGTCGCACTGTGCAATACGCGTAACGCATCTTGCCCATGTCCCAGGCCCTTTATATGGGCTAGCGTAAAATATATATCTTCGGTCGTGCGTATATCAAGTAGTTCGCTAGGATGTGCCGACGTGCGAAATAGCACGATACCTCGCGCAAATTTTACTTGCTCCACATCAGCAATCTTCGCACGCATCTCACTGAATGCCAGCGTTTCTAACCCCGGCATGGTCATCGCATAAAAAAGCTGTGCCATCCACCTACTTCTTCATTCTCGTTTATTTTTAAAAGCATGCTCTGCATGGCCGCCCAGAGCCTTCACCAACAATTGAAACGCTTACCAACCAGAGAATACCAGCCGGTAAGCGTCATGAATTATGGATAGACTACCAATATATCACGTGGCGTACGTGATTACATCCTTTGGTAGCGTTACTACGCGAGCAGGTTGAGTAAGTGCTCCGTATCACTCGAAAACTTCGCTAATCGTTTCTTGCGCAAATTTTCGCGCAGGATCCAGTTTACATCGTGATCGTTCCAGGATGCACATTCGCGCATAAGGGCGAAACCCTCGTCAGGAGCCGCCGCAGTCACCACACTCAGCGTATAGCCCAGCGTCCGTTTCAGGGTCCGAAATCCCTCAGCGCGGCGGTCTTGTAAAGGCACAGTCCGCACGTGACTTAGCACAATACGTTGCAGGTGTAACGCTCCCATTAGCACATCCGCATTGTACAGCAGTGGCGGCTCAGCTACAGCGGCAACCGCAGCACGTTGTTGCAAATAATTGCCCTCTACGGCCAGGTCGGTAAGTTGCTCAAGCGTTGCCTGGGGATCGGCGGATAGCAGGTGCTGATACGCAATCGCAACCCCTTCACGTACTCTCCAAAAGGCACTACAAGCAGAGTATTCCAATAAGGAAAAGGTTCCTTCTCGCCAATCGGATTGCGCCGCAGCACAGGTACCCGAAGCAATAATCCCACACAACACGACAAACTCGGCCGGTGTGTTACTGGCGATATCCTGACGATTCCCATTTGCCAGATAGTTCAGCAAAGCCCGCACGCCCTCTGGGCTCCTCGTGATTGCCGAGGCCAAAAGACAACTCACATCATTCGCTAACTCAAGGTTGGCACGTGCACCGGGCAAACGACTGTTATCGCGCAAATAAAATTCTAACGGGCGTCTATTACCCGTCAAAGCTCTCTCTAACAGGGAAGATAGAGTATCATACATGGTTAACCTACCCTTGCGTCAAAAGCAACTACGATAACTCAAGTTATATTTGCGCCGCTTTTTTCAGGTACATTGCTCATTGTATCACAATCGGTATCCGCTTCATCCACAAATCGTCCTCCAGTTCCGCAACGGACGTATTGCTCATACAATACCCTTTCCATACGCCTGCTCCCGCCTGCTACAAAAAATTCAAAGTAGCTCCTACCCCGACGGAGAGGCACCCCCACCTACACCTGTTCTCTACGCAAAGCTATCACGTGTAGAAACATTGACGTTAACGTTAAACTTGTGGTATAATTGTAAGCGAAAGATAATAATACTACATTTTTCTGAGTAGTTTTTGGGGAAAGAGGTCTTTTGTGGCCGAGACTATAGAGCAAAACGTAGCTTCTGCAACATCGCCCGAACAGGCATGCTACACCATTGAGCAGGTTGCCATGCGAACCAATCTAACCAAGCGCACGTTGCGCTATTACGAGGAGGTCGGCTTACTGCCTCCAACTGATCGTACTGAAAGCAACTACCGCCGCTACAGTGAGGCTGATATTGAGCACCTGGAGCGTATCAAAAGGCTACGGAATTTGCTTGGCTTCTCGCTGCACGAAATTCGCGTTCTGCTTGAATATGAAGACGAACGTGGTCAGATCAAACAAGCGTACCGACAAGAAACTGAGATCGAAGGCAAAATTGCACACCTGGATCATGCTGACGAACTTATTCGCCAACAGTTACAACTGGTCGAGCAAAAACTGCAAGGACTCGAACAGATGCGCGCTTTTCTTCTCGAACGATTAGAGACCCACGAGCACACCCGCCAACAGTTACGCGAATAGGATTTCCCCTCGTGCTTTTCCTCATAAATTCGCTGTCTTCTTACATTTTTGCAAAGAATCAAAGTATTTGACCTTTTTCATCCTATCCTACAGGATGAGAGTCACAGCTTTTTTATAGATAAAACCGAACCATTCATCACAGCGCTTATTGTTAAACTAAACATAGATAGGATTTCTATTGCTTATGCAATCCACGAAGGAGAATAACACGATGGAAGTCTCCGTCAAGATGGCGGAGCACGAAACAAGTAAATTTTTACAAACGTTTCCAGCATTGCAGCATCGTAACTTCAAATTATTCTGGTTTGGGCAACTGATCTCACTGATCGGCACGTGGATGCAAACCACCGGCCAATCCTGGCTGGTATTGCAACTCACCCATAACCCCTTAGCACTCGGCATTGTCGGTGCTCTACAATTCCTACCAGTCTTGCTCTTCACCCTGTTTGGCGGAGTGCTGGCTGATAAGCTCCCAAAGCGTCGAGTACTCCTGTTTACTCAAACATTCGCCGCCTTGCTGGCAGCAACCTTATGGCTACTTGTCACTACTCACACGGTACAAATCTGGCAGATCTATGTCCTGGCGTTTCTGCTCGGCATCAACAATTCGCTTGATATGCCAACGCGCCAGGCTTTCGTTGTTGAAATGGTGGGGCGCGACGCCATAGGCAACGCGGTCGCATTGAATTCATCGGTGTTTAACATGGCGAAAATCGTTGGACCAGGCATCGCCGGATTGATTATCGCGGGCTTTGGTGAAGGACCGCTGTTTTTAGGCAACGCGCTTAGCTTTATCCCGGTGCTTGCCGGTCTGGCATTGATCGACGTTAGCAAACTATTCGCCCACACCAAAAAAGTCAGTAGTAAGCCGGAAAGTACCTTCAAGAGCCTGCAACAAGGGCTAAAGTACGTGTGGCAAACGCCCGCCGTCTTAATGATCATTGCGGTTGTCGGCATTGTTTCGCTGTTTGGGATTAACTTCAACGTCATAGAACCGGTCATTGCGACCGATCTCCTGCATCAAGGAGCGCAGGGGTTTGGCTTTCTCTCGTCGTCCTTTGGCTGTGGGGCCCTCGTTGGGGCGCTCTGGATAGCCTGGGGGAACAAAAATCCAAGTTTCAAAAAAATGCTGACCAGCGCTGTCTGTTTCTGCATCACCCTGGGGCTAGTTGGGCTATCGCATTGGTACATCTTGTCGATGGCCTTAGCCGTGATCTGCGGTTTCACCATGATCACCTTCACCGCAACGGCGAACACAACCCTTCAGACCGTGACGCCTGATCATTTACGTGGTAGAATTATGGGCGTCTACATGCTGGTCTTTAACGGGAGCACGCCCTTTGGAAATCTCTTTACCGGCTGGCTCACCGGGTTGGTTGGTATCACGTTTGCCCTGGTCGTGAATGCCTTGTTCAGCTTGATTGCAGCAACCATAGGTTTGATCAAACGAGGACCAGCAGAAAAAGATTTAAGGCGGGCCATAGGTTTCGATGAATAACTGGCAAATATACCCGTTGGTTATTGCCAATCAACAGCAGCACATTGAACAAAGCGAGCATTTACTCGCCAGTATGCAGCCGGGGGATACCCCAGTCCTTTACTGGAACCTGGCTCAACCGGCTGGCATCGTGCTGGGTTTTTCGCAAAAGCACTCGGTGCTGAACCCTGAAACGCTGGCCGCGCTATCCATGCCGATCTACCACCGTCATGCTGGTGGGACGGCGGTGCTTGTCGGCCCTCAGTTGCTCTCTCTTGACGTTATCCTACCCGCGGACCATCCTTTTGTGCTTGCTGATATTGTCGAATCATATCGCTGGTTTGGTGAAGCCTGGGTGGCTACGTTTCATGCACTTGGCATTGCTACTCGTGCGCTTCCAGCGGCTGAGGCCCATGCCACACGCACTCGCCTGAAGCAGCCAGAAACGCGCGCGTACGAACAACTTATGAATAGAGCGTGCTACGGGACCTTCTCTCCTTACGAGGTCGTTGCGGGCCAGCGCAAAGTTGTTGGGCTCGACATGATCCGTCGCCGCACCGCTAGTTTGTTACAAGCCGGGGTCATCTTGCAATGGAACCCGGAACCGCTGGCGCAACTACTTGGTCATACGCCGAATGAGCAAGCACTTTTGCATACCGGACTGCTCGAACGTGCAGTCGGACTCAATACGCTAGCAGGACGCGTGGTGACAGTGGATGAAATCATGCCAGCCTTCGAGCGAGCATTGCTGGCACAAACCGCGTCTACCGCGTCTACCACATCTACTTGACACTGAGAAAAAATACGTTCTATACTGATTTTTCCTCGTTCTAGGATTAGAGCGGCTTTAGCCCGTTCCTAGGTGATTGAAACAATAGTATCTTTACGATGCTATTGTTTCTTTTTTTGTTCTTGTTCGGTTTCTCGCTTTGCTTTTAGGTTCTTCTTTATCCTCTATTTTATCGGTAGTATGTAACGATAATTGACAATATAATAGTTGACAATTATCGTTACATACTAC
>DATAYF010000170.1:0-4263 GCA_036272735.1 Ktedonobacteraceae bacterium | reverse complement strand
CACGGTAATCACATCCCCGTGAAAATTCACCTGGCGCACAGCTGTGGGTACCAACGCTTGTTGATCGGTTGCCTCGTCTGCTTCCAGTCCAGGTTGGTCAAGCCGCTCTCTGTTTTCTTCGTCATCCATAAAATACTCTTCTCCCAAGTGGTGTGTAATCGATTTACGTGGTTGTTAAACCCACACAAATCCACACTCTCCATCAATGTGTCATCTCCACACACCGTGGGGCAAAGCCCAGTTTGCACAAGGGTATCCCCATCTAGGGGGACCCTTTATCCCTCTCTTCGTCAGATATGGATATTGCCGCGTTGCGGCGGGTAAGCCTCTCCAGTTCGACTTCAAGTAGCTCCTGGTAGCGGGACAAATTACCAGAGCGTGCCTCCTCGTTCTAGGAGAAGGCCCTTTGCAGGAAGCACTCTCCTCCATGAATGATACGCGGTAACCTCACCGGGACCTTACTAATTTTCACGAAATCCTCACGACTGCCCGCTGTGAAGAGTCGAAGTTGATGAGGCGCTCAAAAATGGTGAGACCGGCGCGGGTGTGCGAGGCGAAAAAGTCCCAAACCCATCAGGCGACTATTCTCCACTATACGTGAAGTTTTTCTGCAAAACCATGCTTCCTCATCAGGGCGGTCAATGACACGAAAGCACAAAAAGAAGGCGAGTCCGCTTTTCCCTCACGCTCCATTCGCTGCAAAACCATGGGTAAAATGACAAGAATTCCAGCGTAACTCCGAAATGGGAGCTCATTCCATTGTAACTCTGAAAAAAGTAAGCATTGAGATCCAAATTATTCCAGTGTAACTTGTAATTGTCTTGTGCAGAGAGAACCAAAACGTCTGTTGTCAAAGGATTGCGCTTGCGCAACCCCGGGCATGGATCGCCGTAAGAGACGAGCCAAAGAAGAGCGCGCTTGTCGCCAATCAAGTCCACCCAGGGCTCTCTCAGTCTCGTTCGTCCCCGCTTTTCCTGTCAGCAAACGCCAGGCCGCAAGCTTCAAGGACGCGGCAAAGATGCTTGAGCGCATTAAGCCTATGCCATGGAGTTGCTTGATCTCTGCCTCGCTGAGAATGGTTAACGAGTCAAGTCGCCAATAGCCGGCCCCAACAAGTGTCCATCGCGTACAGTGCAGCCAACGCAAATCGGCAAATCGTTCTCCTGTGGGTCACCCTCTTTTTCCTCTACTATTGTAAGCGACGGCAGCACAAATGAGCTCCTTCAAAGCAAACTCATCAGCTGAGTCGCCCTCATGGAAATCGATCGCTCGCGTTTTTTTCGCCTCCAGGCCAGCATTGAACAGTTTCTGCGGATCTTCCAAGAAAGCACCTTGAAAAAAGTTCATTTTGACTGTTTGCTTGAAAGCGCCGAGCGCACAAACGAGTCCCTGGGAAGACCAGACCGCGGTCTCCCACTTCCATTCCTCAGTGAGATGGGGGTCAGCCTCGAGAATCAGTTTGCGCAATCGGGCGACCATTTGGCCACGCCAGTCAGTCAGTTCTGCGATGTGTTGGTCGATACGTTCAGATGGATTCATGTCCTTCTCCTTGACGAAAGGCCCTGAAAGGCTCTTCCAGCCCTCACAGACCTGGTCTCACCGATGGGAAGTGATACGGAAATGGTTGTGATGCACCATCTCAAAAAATCTCTGCACTCCCTTCCAAAGGTTGCTCTTACAAGATAGAACGTATGAAAAGCGCAGTAGTTCAAAGAGAGAGCCAGCCCGCTCCACGACCTTTCGCTTCTCTTGCCCTATTCACTGGCCAGCAAGCCGTGCGACCACAGGAGCCAGTGCCTCCAGGCTCGGCTCGAAGACATTGATATAGGAAATGCCATAGCGTTCCCGGCGAGCCAGGAGATCTTCGCAGATCTGATCAACTGTGCCAAGCAGCAAGTACGGTGCTTGCAGGATCAAGTCGGTGCTTATGTTGAGTCCTGCTGCCAGAGTCGTTGCAATAAATTGCGCTGCTTGATCACGATCTTCCGTCGTCAGCACCTGGGCAACCAGGATGCCCAGTTCGAGTTCGGCAAAGCGTTCCCCCGCTGCCTCACGCACCCAGGCAATTTTCTGATCCAGGGCTCCAGGAGTGGCATCTGTCAGATCCTGTCCCTGGCCATCGTCGTGAGCTCTGGGGATAAATCCGATAATGTCAGCCTCTCTGGCTGCGATGGAGAGCAAACGCTGACCTCCGCCACCAATGTGAAGAGGCGGATGCGGACGCTGGATCGGCTTGGGAAATCCCTCCAAGCCTGTGACAGTGTAGTAGTGGCCCGCGAAATCGACTGGCCCATCCGCGAACAAGCCTTTGATAATTCTGATTGCCTCTTCCATCCTCTCGATGCGCACACTCGCCCGCTCAAAAGGGATGCCCACCTGCTCATATTCGGATTTCATCCAGCCTGCTCCCAGTCCCAGTTCGAAACGTCCGCCAGAGAGAACATCCAGCGTCGCTGCCTCCTTGGCAAGCATGACCGGATGACGAAAATCGTTGTCGAATACAAGGCTGCCTACCCGCAATGTACTAGTTGCATCGGCGGCGGCGACCAGGGCTGGTATCGGGGAAAGCTGGTCGCCCAGATGGTCTGGTATCAACAGCGTCGAATAACCCAATTCCTCAGCCCGGCGAGCAATATCTATCCATTCTGCCCTGGATTTGCTTCCATGAACTGAAACGCCGAAACGAAATGGCCGTTGTTTACTCATCGGAGATTCCTTTTCGATCTCGCACTTCTCTCAAGAGTAGGCTCTTGCTTTTCTATAGCATATCACGCTCGTCTCTCCTGGTGGCAACAATTTCACCACATGCTTACACAAGTGAGATGCATTCTCGCATTGAACAGGCTTCTCCTTGCTTAAGAGCCATGCGAGAATTGCATACTTTTTCGATAGTTTGTGCACCTTTCGTTTCAGAGCTACAATGGAAGCCTCGTCTGGGGAACAGTTCATCAAAAAGGGGCTTAAAATGGCAAGGCGAATGTACTCATTCTGGTTCATGCCAACAGGAGCAGTCGATCGAAAATTGTCACAGCTATATGAGCGGGATGAGATCTGACGCCAGTTGACACCCGTTTCGAGATCCATTTCAACTGCACTTGCTGGAACGCTATACCATCTCTTCGTAGGAGAGACCGTGCGGTGTCGCTCCGGGCTTGCTAGTGAGTTGAGCCGAAGCGCTGCGTGTGGGCGCGCTCGTGCTCGAGTGCGCCGGCAGGGAAGGGTTTTTCTCCACCAAGGGCGCGCGCATCGAGGGTCAGCTGGGCTGCCTCTTCCATAATGACAATCAAGTGTGCGGTCGCGAGTGGATCACTGCTGAAAGCCAGAAGGCCATGATTGGCTAACAATATCGCAGGAACAGTGGGGTGGTGCCGCAGTTGCTCGATGATCAACGAGACCGCTTCCGGTGATCCTCGCGGTGCCCAATCCGCCACGGGAACATCCTCGACGATCCCGAAACGGAGGAACGCTTCATAAACGCAAGGCAAAGGCTGGTGGGCCAGAGCGAAACTCGTGGAGCGAGGAGAGTGGGTATGAATGACCGCGTTCGCCTCCTCACGTTCACGATACACACAAGCATGCATGCCAACAATCTCACGTGTCGTTGAATCGAGTGAACCCTCCAGCACCTCGCCATCAAAGGTGACCACCACTAACTGCTCCGGGGTCAGGTGCGCAATGTGGCCGACAGAGGTCAGCAACATGTATCCAGGTTCAGGCAAGCGCACGCTCATATTCCCATGTCCACTCTGAGACAGGACACCCGCCTCAGCGAGGAGGTGCGCCCCCTGCACAATTTGTTCTCTCACATTGCTATAGCTCAAAAGTGCCATCGCTCCCCTCATACTCTTGCTGCGGTTTCAGAATCAACCTGAGGAAAGTTTTGTCCTGGCCCTATTATATCCCAATTGAACAGGAGTAATCGGATACTCAGAAACGGCTATCCCTCGCGAAGAAGCAGCTTGTATCGATGCCCTCAAAGCAGCAAGCCGATCAAGGAAAGCTTGTCGCCCTTCTGAGGATGAGACCGGGTCCCCTATTATGGCGATGTGGACGGAGGTAGTTGCGTAATTCGTCAAAGGCAGCACAAAAACGGGCTGCTGTGTCGAAATTCCCGAAGCCATGTATGTGATCTTATTGAATTGACATGCTCCCCACGGCTAAAGCCGGGGGATTCCTAGAATCGCTTCGAGGGTTTCCTGCTTCTTTGAGTCTTGCCCGGTTTGGTTTTCACCGCGCCGGGTCTTACGGACTCTCCACAGGCAA
>DATAYF010000169.1:0-16266 GCA_036272735.1 Ktedonobacteraceae bacterium | reverse complement strand
GCTTTTATCGCCTATTACAATCGAACGATGGCGAAACCTATCAAATGGACCTACACCGGACTCTCTCCTGATCGTGGAGCTATTTGAGCCTCAATGTACTAGTTGTTTGCTTACTTATGCACGAGAGATGCCTGCCACCTTCCTGGTGGGCGTCTCTCGTGCGCTTTTCTCTGTCCAACCTCAGCATCCCTGCCGCGACTATTCATCGCCTCTCTTTATGAGGCAAGCACCACTACTTGCTGCTCTTCCGCCAGGTCCACGTCTATATCTACCGATGGCACCATCGCATGTGGCAGACGATTGAACAGCGCAGAAGATGCCAGCGTCCGATTCATTGCAACGGCACCGACGGCACCGCCGCCAATCAGCAACCAGCCTAATGGCGATAGTGCGACCAGATTGAACAGCCTGCGTAGTGGTGGTAACGCGAGTGTTGCTAGCAACATGCTACCAGAGCCAGCCACAGCACTGAGCACGGATGGCGTCAGGTGGCCTTCTGCTCTACCAGCATCGAGCGTCTGGGCAAGCTGTGTCGCCACAATCGACCCAAAGGCGACTGTGCTGGCTTGAGCGGATAAACCGGCTACCGACATGACGAGATACGAGACCAGTGCAGGTGCCGCACTGGCTACCGCACGACGTATCAGATCGTTGCGGATCGTGGTATCGAGTGCTGCTGCTCCTTCCCGGTTGAGTTCCGCCAGATTGCGATGTTCTGGTTGCTGAAGCGCAATAGCGGTGGCCGGTAGTAAGTCTGTAATTACATTGATCGCGAGAATTTGCCGTGTGGTGAGTGGGAAGTTATGCCCTAGCAGGCTTGCACCTACGACTAATCCTAGCTCACCCAGGTTGCCACCTAGTAACAAGCCAAGTGAACGGCGAATATTGCGCCAGAAGCTACGACCTTCGACAAACGCTTCCACCAGCGTGGAGAAATCGTCATCAGCCAGCACCACATCAGCCGTTTGCCGTGCAACTTCCGTTCCAGAACGTCCCATAGCTACGCCGACATCTGCTAATCGTAAGGCTGGTGCATCATTCACACCATCTCCGGTCATAGCAACCGTATGGCCATGGCGTTGCAAGCTTTCGATAATGCGTAGTTTGTCTAGCGGTGTGGCTCGTGCAATGATCGAGACCTCTTCCATACGCGCATCCAGCTCGCTGTCTGGCAACTCCATAATTTGGGCGCCGGTCAGCACATCTGCATCACAATCAAGCAGTCCTGCCTCGTGACCAATGGCGCGCGCCGTCGCGGGATGATCGCCAGTAATCATAATGACGCGCACCCCTGCCTCACGACAGCGGCGGACAGTCGCTGGCACCGTCGGTCGTAGTGGGTCGCTAATACCAACAAAACCAAGCGCTGTCAGTTCATGAGGATCATCCAGCGGCGTTGCGGGAGCACCTTCGGCAACCATGAGCACACGTAGACCATTGCTTGCAAGGTGTTGCGCATGCGCAAGTATCTCCTGTCGGCTTTCCTCATCCAACGCTTGCCTCTCGCCTTGCTGCAAGCTCCAATCGCAGCGTGCGAGCACGATCTCAGGAGCACCTTTCAGACACAGGTGTCCCTGTACCACTGTGGCGTGGAAGGAACGTACCGGGTCAAACGCCAACTCGTTTGTATGCTCCACACGCAACTGCTCACCTAACCCGGCGTCTTGTGCCCCCTTGATGACGGTGACATCAGTGGGATGTGCGCCAACGTCGGGCGCGTCGGGATGGGGGCAGGCGAGTGCGGCTGTCAGGAGCACCTGGCGTATCTGTGCGGGAAGCTCTGTGGTAGCGGTGGTCGCTACATCCTGATCGTTGTCGGCCACCAGGCTCAGGGCCAGGCGTCCTTGCGTCAACGTTCCCGTTTTGTCGGTACAGGCAACATCCACGCGCCCCAGCGCCTCGACAGATGAGAGGCGGCGTACTAGCGCGGAGCGATGCGAGAGGCGACGCGCAACCGCTGCTTCTCCAACGCTGGCCAGCAATGGTAAGCCCTCAGGAATGACGGCCAGGATCACAGTGATGCCAAGCGTCAATTGCGAAATCAGGGTCTGCCCATGCAGCAATCCTGAAGCGATGACAATTCCCCCGCCTGCTAGTGAGAGCGGAAAGAGAATATGCAGCATCTTGTTCAAACGCGTGCCCAGCGGACTTTGCTGTGTCTCCTCCGCCGATAATGCAGCCGCCGTTGCTCCGATGCGCGTCTGGTGACCAACCGCTATGACAACAGCACGCCCTGTGCCGGTGGTAATGTCGCTACCTTCCAGGACGATATGACTTACATCGTTTCCACCGGCAGCCATTTTGCGCACCGGCAATGATTCCCCGGTGAGCGCCGCCTCGTCGACCTCCAGCCCTTGTGCACTGAGCACGCGTGCATCGGCTGCCACGCGATCTCCCGCCGCCAATAGCAAAACATCCCCGACGACGATATCCATGGCCTGTACGGTTATTACTTGACCGTCGCGTAGGACTCGTGCCGTAGAAGTTCCTATATCAGCCAGCGCTTCTGCTATCCGGCTGGCCTTGCGCTCTTGCCAGACGCCTATGGCAACGTTTGCCAGGATGGTTATGGTGATAATGACGACGTCGCCAGTGGCTCCCAGGAAGAGTGCCACACCCGCGCAAATCGCGTAGACGCCGATCAGTGGTGAACGTAACTGTTCAAGGAGCAGTTTCAACAACGGATGGCGGGCTTGTTGGTTCGTAGCAGGTCGCGTGCGATTGGCAGCCTCGTTGCTGCTGAGTCCATCTTCTGACGTGTGCAAGAGGTGCAAAACGTATTCAATGCTGCGCTGTCCCCAGCGTTCAGGATGGGGATCGACCAGGCGCGTGCTATGCAAACTCGTTTGCTTGCCACCGCGCAGCCTGAGCCAACCGACAGCTATCGCAGCCAGCGAGGCGATGGAGACAACGCGCGAGGCACGATCCAGGCCGGGCATGGCACGCCAACCCCAGAGTGCTCCCACGGCGTTGGATAGCATCGACAGCTCCACCGAGTTCTGTAGCGTTGCGTCGCGTTGTGCGGCGGCATCAAGAATAGCCACGATGGCAGCTAGATCGGGGGCGAGCAGATCAGCGCGAGCGGGCAAGCGACTGCGATCATCCGTCAGGCCAATTGCCAGATCACACGCTGCGAACGCAGGCGCTGCTCCGGCATTGTCCGAGACAAAGGCTACGCGTGCTCCCGCTTGTTGCTTGGTGCGAATGGCTTCCAGGGCATCATTGCACTCTAGCAGCGGAATATGTGCACGATCAGCGAATGCCTGTAAAGCCATCTGATTGCCGCGCGCAATGGCCTCAAGTTTCACGCCATAGCGCTGACAGGTTTGAACCAGTTGCTCAAGGCCAGGTGAGATTTGTGGACGGAGCGCCAGAATACCCAGTGGTACCGCTTCATCAGCGCGGTGGAGTGCCAGGACGTAATGTCCGCTTTGCTTGAGTCTGGCGGCCTCGGGAAGAACGCTCCAATCCTTGACGGGGCCAAGGGTGTAGGGTATCCCTTCTATACATGCAGTTGCCGTATCACCATCAAACCTGCCATCGATTGCGTGCACGCTTGTTGCCACTTTGAAGATGGCCCCCCATGGAGCGCCAGCAGCCGTTGCCACACCAGCCGCACGTGCAAGCATATCCTCCGCATCATATTGCTCACTCAACGGCAATACATTGCTAATCTCTAGCCCATCTGTGAGCACACGCATCTCACCTAGCAAGACAACGTCGGGCATCTGTAGCGTACGGTGTGGTCGTGTATCCAGTATCGTGCATCCTGCTCGCGCGACCCGCGTAGATGCACCCAGGTCTGCACACTCTTGTCCAATCATGGCGGCGCGAGGATTGACCAGCAGCAATGCCGCCAACGTCTGGCTCCACGAACGCGTGAATAACGCCGTTGCGCCCGCGTAGACAAGGGAGAGTGGACTGAGAACTCGTAAATAGTGATCATAAAACGAAGGGGTAACTGGTGTGATACGCGACTCCGGCGTAGCTATTGGCGGTGATTCAGCACCTTGTAGTTGCAAGATGAAAGGTCCGCCGTGTAGTTGTGCGCCCGGTGGTACTATGCTTCCCGCTTTGATCGGCAAGGGTAGACCATCAGACCCTGATGCTGTTCCGGTGCCTTCCTGCACCCTGGCAGCAAGCGGGGCGCACTCATCTGCTTCAAGACGAATGATTGCGCCTGACTCTGCGGAGGCTGCGCTGCTTACGCGCTCCTCGTGCTGACGCCATGCCGCTTGCCGTGTGTAGGCTTCAGTCCATACACGGAACGACTCGCAGCCATGCACGGCCAATCCAAGCGAATTTTCGGAGAGAGCCATGGCAATAACGTTAGGTATGCTCGTCATCAGGCTGGATGCCGTGTTGCCAAAGCGACTGCGCAATCCGTGGCGCAAAGGAGGGATACTTTGCGCAATACCAAGGATGCTGGCAACGTGCAATGCGGCCGTGGCACCAGGCAGCGGCTCTGTAGCTTGCAGGAGTTGCCGTGTCGCCAGGATGCCCAGACCGAGCGCGCTGCCCAGGGTGCGCATGGAGCCCTGGAGCAGGGCAGACGGGTCAAGTGAATAGCCTGGATGATCCCCACCTGGTAGCTCTGGTAATTCCAAACCAGCAGCATCCGCCACGAGATCCTCTATCTCTGTTACTGATCTATCACCTGGCCCCACGCTTGTATCCAGATCAAGTGTGTACACCTTTTCCATGATGGTCTGCTCGGTCGTTACGTTGGTATCAAAAAGTACGAGGATGTTCCCTGTCAACGTGTTTGCTTGAACGCGACTTACTCCCTGGAGTCCATAAAGCTGGCTTTCTAGTGCGCGTTTTTCTTGCTCTGACCAACCAGGTACGTAGACACGAACCCTTCCTGGGACTGCATGCAGAACGTATGGCTCATCTGCTGCTGCTACTACACTCATCTTATTCCTCTATAAACACATAGGTGTGAGAAAGCTTTCAAAAACGATATACTGTTAGTATAGGTTCCATCACAAAAATAAGAGAGCAGACGAGAGAGCTTTTTGCCGAATGTACGAGGTATCCTCGCGCTTCTCTTTGCCCATCCGCCACGGCTGCAAAAATACTCGAAAAATCCCCAAAGCACCAGGAACTTGTATATTTTCTGCCATGTATTGTATACTAGTACAGGTTGTAAAGATTTATAAAGCAAAAATTCCAAGAATTGGTTATAATTAACACATTCCTGATAAGTATTCGTTGCGAAAAGTTTAGCGTTTGGTGGGAGCAAAAATATGAGGTCACAGACAGCCGTCTCCGTCATGTCGCTTCATCAGCTTGATTGCCTGTGTATGGATGCTCCTCAGCCTTTTTCGTGCATCCAATATAGCCGCTATAAATACGGATCGAGCAGGATAGGGGAAGCGTATGGCCTTGCATTAGGGGAAGCTTTTCTGCAACACTTTCCCGATCGTGCCCTGTCTCACAGGCTTCTTGTTACCTCGTCCGCGTACAAATCCATTCCTACAAGTTCTTTCTGTATTGGGCAGGCATTCTGGAATCGCGTCAACCTGATGCGTTCCCAGGCAAAAAAAGCACCAGGCCACTTGATTAAAATTGAGCGAACGACGCTCTATCCAGGAGATTATGGAACGCTTTCCGCGGAACAGCGGACCAGGCTCATGCAGAGCAATCACCTTTATTTTGAAGATGCATTGCTGACCGGTGCTGATCTCGTAATCGTCGATGATGTCAAGGTGACAGGCGCACATCAACAGTGCCTTATGTTGCACACCGGGCATATTGCATTGAACTCGCTTACATTTTTGTATGCCGTTGAATGCGTTGATGCTCAAATGAGCGATCCCTCTATTGAGGATCGCCTGAACCACGCAAGTGTGAAAACACTGCTGGACTTAGTCCAGATCATCCACTCTTCTGATTTCCTTTTCAACGTTCGGGTCTGTAAATTTATCCTCAGTGCAGCCAACCGCGCAAGCTTACCACAGTTTCTGGCGCAGATGACTGACCGTTTCCTTGTGCATCTCTATCATATGATTCTGGGCGATGGCTATTGCTTCATGGATGCTTATCAAGAGAGCTTCCACATCATTCATGTTACGCTCCAACAACGGCACCTCCTGGCAGAAAACACGCTCGCATCCGCTTGTAAGACAACCGTTTGCGTAAAAGTGGTGAATTAAGTGAGTAATGTTCCTCTAGAAAAGAAACCGATGGCTTTTCACCGTGCTCTGCTTCGGCGTGTAGGCCGTTCTTCTCGTCCGCTTCGCGTCTTCGCGCGCATCATTGGTCCCGGCTTCTTATCAGGGATGGCGGGCAACGATCCGTCTGCTGTCACCACTTATTCTGTCGATGGAGCGATGGTGGGCTATGGGCATCTCTGGCTTATGCTGCTTTCTACCCCGCTTTATTACGCGGTGCAATTTGCTTGCGCCAAGATAGGGCGCGTGAGCCAGCGTGGACTCTCCCAGGTGCTACGTGATTATTATGGACGCCCTATCGCTGGCTTCGTCACGCTGCTGCTCGTGATCTCAAACCAGGCCTTGATTGGGGCGGACCTGGCTGCCATCGGCAGCGGATTGGAGTTGGTGACCGGGCTGAAATGGTTTTGGTTCGTGGGACCAGTGGCGCTCGTCCTATGGTACCTGACGGTGTATCGCGATTTCGAGTCCTTCAAGAAAATCTTTCTTGTGTTGAGCCTGGCCTTCTTGAGTTACGTCCTGACCACGTTCTTTGCACATGCAAGCTGGCATGCAGTGTTGCTCAACACCTTCTTTCCGCAGTTCCATCTGGATTTTGCCAATGTGAGTAGCGCGATTGCCCTACTAGGCGCAACGATTTCACCCTATTCGATGTTTTGGCAGGCGCAAGTGGAGCCATTGCAGAAACGCCTGGGGTCTGTCAGGCAGCAACTGTGGGCTGCCATGCTAGATGTCGCCAGTGGCACATGTAGCGGCAATCTCGTGTCGTTCTTTATCATTATTTGTACATCAGCTACAGTCTTCGTGCATCACCAGTACATCACCAGTGCAGCCGATGCGGCGCGCGTTCTGGAACCTCTGGCTGGTCCACTGGCTCGCTACCTCTTTGCGATTGGCCTTGTTGGCTCCGGTATTATGGCGCTTCCTGTACTCGTGTCGAGTACCTCTTACGCAGTAGCGGGCACCTTTGGCTGGCAATCGGGTCACTCCAACCATCCGTGGCGAGATATCCGCTTCTATCTTGTGTTCACGGCGGCACTGCTGGCAGGTCTGGTAATGGCTCTACTGGGCATCGATCCCATCGGCCTGATCTTTTGGGCCAATATCGTGGCAGGCATGCTGGCCCCTTTGCTCGTTATCATCCTCATTGTCATCGGTCGTAATCGTACTATCATGCATGATCAGCGTTTTAGCCTGGCCCACACTCTGGCCCTGGTGCTCATCGCACTTATTCTCATTGTTCCACTTAGCCTATTATTGTATTTATACTGTACAAAATGATTGAAGTTACATAAAAAATGTAAACATGTTTACGACTGTAACCTTAATAATGCTGAGCTTACCTCGCTCATATACATGAGAAACAATTTTAGATCACATTATAGATAAGGCCAACATTAGCTTCGAATCACTCCACCTCAGCAAAAAATGTACTTCCCGTTCAGTAAGTAGTTGACGATTTATTTTGCATATGGTACTGTTAATTTATCTCCACATTTGCGGTGGAAACAATACTTAGCATACGTAGGAATCTTGTATGTTACGCCGCTTGTTCTCCTGTTGATGTGCTTCTCAAGGATTGTGTGGCACACGTCGATTTCAAGTGTGTATTCCAATATATACACATTGAGAAACACAGCCAAAGGACTACAGGCTAGAAGGAGAAATAGCAATGATGCGGGTTCGAAGTATGAAGCTTCCCTCGGCTATTATCATGGCAGTGATTGTGACGCTACTCACGACATCTCTATTGACGTCCACGTCCACTGCTCACGCTGCGAGTCAAGCGCAGCACTCGTATTTATCTTCCTCGCCGTCTAATACGGATCTTGCCAAATATGTTGATCCGTTTACCGGCACTGGCACTCAGCAGGGAGCACCATATGGTGGTGGTGATACTTTTCCCGGCGCGGATGCTCCCTTTGGTATGGTACAGTGGAGTCCTGATACGGCGATGTACAGCCCTGGTGGTTACACGTACACCGACAATATGATGAAGGGCTTCAGCCTCACACACTTGAACGGCGCTGGGTGCAGCACCTATAGCGATATCCCGTTCATGCCCTATGTTGGTACGGTGACAAATTCACCGGCCACCAATCCCGCACAGTATGAATCGAGCTTCTCGCATACTGCTGAAACAGCCTATGCTGGCTACTACCAGGCCAAGCTCGGTAATGGTGTGAATACCGAACTCACGGCAACGCAGCGCAGTGGCGCGGGTCGTTTCACCTATCCACAGGGCCAGACCGCAACCATGCTGGTGAACGTCTCTGGCTCGATCAACGGCGTCAATGATGCCCAGGCAAACATTGGTAGTAATACCATTTCTGGTTGGGCTACCAGCGGCAGATTCTGTGGTGCCAACGATATCTACCGTGTCTACTTCTGGGCGCAGTTTAGCCAGCCCTTCGCCTCGATTGGCACCTGGGACAACAATATTGTGACGCCTGGCAAATCTGTTGCCACCAGCGGTCGCACGACAGCGGCTCCGGCTGTAAGCCAGGTGCTTGCCGCACAAGCGCAGGTCGCGCAAGGTAAGCATGTTTCGCCCGCTCAGGCGAAGCTCGCAAAATCGCACCCGAACACGACCGTCTCCGGCCCCGGTTCTGGTGCATTCGTTACCTTTAATACGAAAAAGAGCAACGCCATCAGCGTCAGGGTTGGCCTCTCATTCGTGAGCTTGAACAACGCCAAAGCCAACGTCAACCAGGAAGATTCTTCTGGCAACTTCAATACGGTTTTGAAGCAGAGCGATCAGACCTGGAATCACTGGCTGGGTGAGATCAAAGCCAGTGGTGGCACCTCGACCCAACTCACGACCTTTTACACGGCGCTGTACCACGCGTACTTACAGCCAAACGTCTTCTCCGATGTGAACGGTCAATATACCGGCTTTGATGGACGTACCCATAGCGTTGCGTCTGGTCACGCACAGTACGCCAACTACTCCGGTTGGGACATCTATCGCTCCGAGGCGCAACTGCTCGCTTTCCTGGCACCACACGAGGCCAGTGATATCGCGCAGTCGATGGTCAACGACTATGCACAAAGCGGCCAGTTGCCAAAGTGGACCGCAGCAAACGGCGAGACGTATGTGATGGTTGGCGATCCCTCCGCTCCCATCATCTCGGACATTTATGCCTTCGGTGGCACCCAATTCGATACCAAGGCTGCTTTGTCCGCGATGATAAAGGAGGCTACGCAGGCTAATAATGTGCGCCCAGACCTGAATTACTTGCAGTCCCTGGGCTATGTGCCACTCGACGGCACGAATAGCTGCTGTAATTTCTATGGTCCAGCCTCGACCACGCTGGAATATAATACAGCGGACTTCTCCATCGGGTCCTTTGCCCAGGCGCTCGGTGACAAGGCCGACGCGCAGAAATTCGTCACGCGTGCGCAGGACTGGGAGAACCTGTACAATCCTACGGATAGTTACCTGGAGCCACGCCTGAAGGATGGTTCCTTCCCCGGTTCGTACGATCCCACCAGCGGTACAGGCTGGGTTGAAGGCGATGGTGCGCAGTACAATTGGATGGTGCCATTCAACCTGCGCGGCCTCTTCGATGTGCTAGGTGGAAACGCCAAAGTACAGCAGCGGCTCGATACCTTTTTTACACAGCTCAACGGTGGCCCAAACTCGCCGTATTCCTTCCTGGGCAACGAACCAACCATCGAGACCCCCTGGGAGTATGACTACGCTGGTGCACCATATAAGACACAGCAGGTTGTACGCAAGGTCGAAAACCAGCTCTGGTATCCAGGTCCTGGTGGCATGGCTGGTAACGATGACCTTGGCACGATGTCGGCCTGGTACGTCTGGGCTGGGCTGGGTATGTTCCCTGAGACGCCTGGCACTTCCAATCTGGTGTTGGCAAGCCCGCTCTTCCCAAGCATGACCGTGCATCGTGAGAGTGGTCAAACTATCAACATCAACGCGCCGGGCGCCTCGTCCAACACGTATTACGTGCAGAGCTTGAAGGTGAATGGTCAGACCAGCACGAAGCCCTGGCTGGCACCCGATTTCATCACGAAAAGCGGCACGCTCGACTATACCCTGTCGAACACGCCGAATACCTCCTGGGGTGCTGCGGCGAATGACGCGCCGCCATCCTACCAGACTGGTGAAGTGGGGACGTTCGTTTCCTTCAAGCCTGGTCGTGCGGTGGCCGCTCCTGGTGGCAGTACGCAGGTCAGCATTTTGGGACAGAACGTCGATGGTAATGCGACATCCATCAAATGGAGCGCAACGGCCCCTGCTGGCTTGAGCGTGTCGCCCACCTCCGGTAGCTTCAATGTTCCTGGCAATGGTACAGGCAACCAGAGCTTCACCGTCTCGGCCGCGGCAGGTACCGCCGAGGGCTACTACAATATCACCTTCTCGGCTCAGACCAGCAGCGGGCAGCAACTGCCGCCGGTCAGTTTGCCAGTGGTAGTAGCAAATGCTGGTAGTCTGCTCCCGTACTTCAATAACGCGGGCATTGCCGACGACACCAATCCAGGCTCCGCCGATTACGATGGCGTTGGCTACAGCTACTCCGCTCAACAGTTGGCGCAGGCTGGCTTCAAGCCGGGCGCGACGGTGACTGTAAATGGAGTGAGCTATACCTGGCCCAACGTACCTGCTGGCAGCAATGACAACATCCAGGTGAATGGTCAGACCATTCCGGTGCAGGGCGCCAAGGCCGGTGCCTCGCAACTGACTTTCCTGGGCAGCGCCACAAACGGCGACACCCAGGGAACCGTTACGGTCACCTACACCGATGGCAGCACACAGACTGGCCAGCTCGGCTTCTCCGACTGGACGCTCGGCGCTGGTGCTAATCCGATTGCGTTTAACAACGTGGTCGCTGCCAGGATGTCCTATCGCGATACTGGTGGCTCGCCCGATCAGACCACCACGTATCTCTTCGGCAGTGCACCGATCTCGCTCAACACGAGCAAGACGGTAGCCAGCATCACCTTGACTAATCCGGCAAACCAAGGGAACCTGCACGTCTTCGCGTTCACGGTCTCCTGATATACCCGCTGGGTAATAGTTCGAGGGAGTGATGCTTCGGCGTCACTCCCTCGTTTCTTTTCTCTGTTCATGAAGCACCAGACAACCCAACATCAAGCAGAGTGCAATTGCCTGGTAATCAGATGCTTTTGCACCTTCCCCAAGGCATTACGTGGCAACTTGTCCACGAATACCACCTGGCGTGGTTTTTTGTAGCTGGCAAGCTGCTCACGGCAAAATGCGATAATATCGGTGGCACTGGGAGGCCTGTGGCCCGCTTTTGCGACCACTACCGCGACCACCTGCTCGCCCATCTCACTATCGGGCAGCCCCACGACCGCTGCTTCAGCGATATCGGGATGCGTCTCTAGCATGTCCTCGACCTCGCGCGGATAAATATTGTAGCCGCCGCTGATAATCAGTTCACGGGCGCGACCATTGATCGTGAAATACCCATCATTGCTACACCAGCCGAGGTCGCCCGTCTTGAACCAGCCATTGCTATCGAATGCTTCGGCCGTGGCCTCGGGTCGCTGCCAGTATCCCACAAATACGTGTGGCCCGCGCACCTCGATTTCACCGCTCTCACCAGCCGGTAGCGGTTGCCGCGTCTGTGTATCGACTACGCGTGCTTCCTGGCCGGGGAATGGACCACCAACCGTGCCCGCGCGCCGTTCACCCTCGTAGGGGTTGGTCAAATTCATAATCGTCTCGGTCATGCCGTAGCGCTCAAGGATGCGCTGTCCAAAGGTGTGCTCGAAATCATTGAACATCTGCGCGCTCAGTGGGGCGGAGCCTGACACAAACAGTCGTGGCAAATGTGCTGGTATTCCTTGCTGCCTGGCTTCTGCTAGCAGCCGCGAGTACATGGTCGGCACACCAAAAAAGAGGGTGATGGTGGGATCGTTGTGTAGCGTGGTGAGGATATCTGCGGCAACGAACTTGCGCCGCAATGTGACGCTGGCTCCATTGAACAGCGTCCCATGCATGCCAACCATCAGGCCGTGCGAATGAAATAACGGGAGTGTCAGTAGCAAATGGTCGCCAGGCGTCCAGCGCCAGGCTGTCGTGATCGCTGCGATGTTGCTGGTCAGGTTGCGTTGGCAGAGCAGGGCACCTTTGGCGCGTCCCGTTGTGCCTGACGTGTAGCCAATCACGGCTGGAGCCTCAGGTGTAGGCAGTGTGAGCGTATGCGATTGGACGTGCGCATTTGCCGCATTCACATCAGCGCCGCTCGCCAGATCTATCGTGCGCCACGACGCTGGCCCCTTCGCCTCATCCATAATCACTAGTGTCGTCAACGTTGGCACTGCCAGGTGCTGCAATGATTCCCTGCCTGCTGCGCTGGTCACACATAACTGTACGCCCGCGTCATTGAGGATATGGCTTAATTCCCCCTGGCGGTACTGCGTATTGACCAGTACCACGATGCCTCCGGCAAGCTGCGTGCCAAGGTAGGCCACGACAAAAGCCGGGCAATTTTCCAGCAACAGGGCTACACGGTCGCCCGACTGCACTCCGTATGCTAACAGGCCGCGTGCAAAGTCTTCGACATCGTTATAGAGCTGCCTATAGTTGATCGCTCGATCCTCAAAAAATATGGCCGTACGCTCCGGCTGGCGCTGCGCATGATAGTATACTGCCTCAACTATCGAGTTCATAACAAAAAACCCTCGCTTTCCATGACGTGGCTCTATGTGCATGATACCTTTCAATAATAACATAGGCTGGTATCGATTAGCTTTGCAAAACTAACCGATACCAGCCTATGTTATTATTGATGTACCGTTTCTGAAACATGTGGCTCGTGCAACATGTTCTCAACTCACAGTGCTGTGAGTTGGCTTGTACAGCCATGCGACGGAAACAGCAGCGTCGCGCCTCTCCCGATAGACGAGAGGGGCTTAGCACGCAAAAGACGTGATAGGATGCATTCACTGATGTATCAACGTTGAGATAAGTAGAGCATAGTTCAGTGCTTTGGTCAACTGTTCTATCCCTATTTCTGTGTTGTTGGCCGGTAGGTGAGAACAACGATGCCTGAACTGAACGCCTTTGTTTCGACCAGCTTCAGAACCAGCCTATCGATCCCGTCTCTGAAGAGACGCTTTCCGTTCCCCACCACAATCGGATGGACCATGAGCTTATACTCTCAATGAGGCTATGCTGCATCAGTGTGTTGACAAGATGAGCGCTTCCAGAGACCAAAATGTCCAGACCCGGCTGCTGCTTCAACCTGGATATCTCTTCTACCATATACTCTTTGATCAGCCTTGTATTGTTCCACGTCCCCTCAGAGAGAGTCGTTGAAACAACGTACTTGGGGAGAGGCTGTTCATACGGTCGGCAAACCCTTGTTCGTCCGTCATAGAAGGCCAGGCTTTGGCAAATCCCTCATAGGTTACACGTCCCAGGAGAAGAGCATCACTCGCCATGAGTTCATCAAACTTATACTTTGCCGCCTCTTCATTCCAGAATGGAAAGCTCCAACCGCCACCACCTGGATCTTCCATGATGCCGTCCAGGGTTACCTACTCGGATACAATTACTTTTCTCATGTGATTCTCCTTTGTTGTAAAGCGTTACCGGGTGGATTATAACGCAGCACAAGGGTCCTGTCTTGAATAAAAACGACAGCTACTCAGACCCGCTCCTCCCGCTGATCTGAGATGGCGTTTGTCCGATCAAACGCTTGAGGATCTTGTCAGATGCAATTGATCAGCATAGCCAGCCAGATGAACTATGTCGAGGATAGATACGCCTTGCTCTAAGAGAGCCGCCGCCTCTCGCGCGTTCGATTTGACGAACGGCGCCCTGGGTCAAGCCGGTGGCTCGCAAGAAACGACGCTGGACGGAGCGTAATGACAGGTCTTTCAGTTGATCTTGTAACACAGCATCCACGACTGGATCACGAACGAGCAGATCGTCACGCACGAGCCTGTCTACAAATGTTTCCACATTGTCATAGTTAGGAAATTGCCATGCAGAACCATGAAGCCAGAAGGATGTCCTCGTCGCTTCCGGCAGACTTGCATCTCTTCGATCCATGACATTTCCTGGCGGCAGATGAGGCATAAAGGTACCAAGCCGAAAGATGATGCCAAAAAACTCAGCGTTCGCAGGGCAGTACGCAGGCGTCGCTTTCGTCTCTGGCCCGCGCACACTCAGGATTGTCGTGCCATTTTGTCTCGTCACTACCATCTCCCACTGGCTCACGGCACGGGAGAGAAAAGTGTCAGCTTCTCACTTTGACTACGCCAGATCGTGTCGACAAAAGGCGAGTCCGATGGTCTTTCGCCAAAGGTAAAGATCATACATGTATCCTTCACTTGTCAGTAACAGAGATCTGAAAAGCCTCCTCAGGAACCCAAAAATGGTACCGATTTAAGTCGCTACCTTAACGCAAGGTCTAAAATACCAAACTATCGCGCAGCACGAAGCGCTGGATCTTGCCAGTGGCGGTTTTCGGCAACTCGGGCAGGAAGATAATGTCCTGTGGGCATTTATAGGAAGGGAGCCGCAGCTTTAGAAAATCTTTCAACTCACTGACCAACTCTTCGGAAGGTGCCACGCCATCCTGCAACACGACGTATGCCCGTGGCTGCATGAGATCATTTTCGTCTTTGACGCCAACGATAGCCGCCTCCAATACCGAGGGATGCGCCACCAGCGCCCCTTCGACCTCGGCCGGTGAGACCCACTGACCCTTCACCTTCAGCATATCATCCGTACGCCCACAATACCAGAAGTAGCCATCCACATCCTGGTAATAGGTATCGCCAGTCAAGATCCAATGCCCCTGTATCACGTCTTTGCTGCGCTGGTGCTTATTCCAATAGCAGGCGGCGGTGCTTTCGCCACGAATCATCAATGAACCGATAGCGCCCTGCTCAACAGGTTTGCCCTGCTCATTGACGATACGCGCCTCGTAGCCCGGCACGACCTTGCCGGTGCTGCCTGGGCGGATCTCGCCCGGCATATTACTGATGAAGATGTGCAAGATTTCCGTGCTACCAATACCATCGAGAATATCGACGTGGAACTTCTCCTGCCAGCGGCGCAAAATGTCGGCAGGCAAGGCTTCACCGGCTGACACGCATAGACGCACCGACGAGAAGTCGAAGCGTTTCTCGGCGTCGGGCAGTGCAAGCATACTGGTGTATAGGGTCGGCACGCCGAAAAAGATGGTCGGACGATATTGCGCCACGACCTGGAAGATATGCTCGGGTGTGGTACGTCCCGGGTAGAGCACGCTACTGGCGCCAACGGCAAACGGAAAATAGAGGCCGTTGCCCAGACCATAGGCAAAGAATAGTTTTGACGTACTGAACAGGATATCGTCGGGAGTCAGATTGAGGTACGGTTTGGCATAGTATTCGGTACAATACGTCATGTCGTGTTGCAGATGGACACAGCCCTTGGGGAAACCGGTACTGCCAGAACTATACAGCCAGAAGGCGCTATCATCCTTGCAGGTCTCGGCCGCCACCAGGTCTGGCGCGCCCCGTTGCATCCAGCGCTCGAAATCGTGCCACTGCATCGTCCCTTGCTCACTTGTCTGCCCCTC
Source organism: Ktedonobacteraceae bacterium (assembly GCA_036272735.1). Classification (GTDB taxonomy): domain Bacteria; phylum Chloroflexota; class Ktedonobacteria; order Ktedonobacterales; family Ktedonobacteraceae; genus DATAYF01. The sequence goes on along the minus strand of DATAYF010000169.1, from coordinate 521 downwards.
CAAACCAACCACCACAATATGGCGTACATATTTCAACTGGGATTGAATGGGGCGAATAAGGTGGAGCAAGCTGGCATGAATACATAGGACCTTTGCACGGCTGTCGTTGAGCATATATTCGTAGCTATCCGCGCGCAACATGGTATTGATTGGGATGGGAACCGCGCCTACTTTGATCGCACCGAAAAACGTCGCCGCCAGTTGCGGTGAGTCCAATAAGAGCAGCGCAACACGTTGCTCCATGTCTACGCCCAGAGCGCGCAAGCTGTTGCCTACGCGATTCGCCATCTCGGCCATCTGTGCGTAGGTGTAGGTTTGTCCTTCATAATAGATAGCGGTTTTCGCGCCGCGCCCTGCTGCGATATTCTGATCCAGGAAAGCCATGGTAGCGTTAAATTGCTCAGGAAGCGAGATGGTGGTGATGGAAGAGATGATCGTCATAAAGCGCAACCTCCTTGTTCTCTGTCCAGAGGAAACTCATTTTATGGAGGAGCGCGCATAGATGACTGTAGATTATCTAT
>DATAYF010000168.1:0-2353 GCA_036272735.1 Ktedonobacteraceae bacterium | reverse complement strand
CTCCTGGTAGATCTCCCTAGTTGGTACTAAGTAGTACTACAAATACATAAAAGGTTATTAATGGTTTCGCGAAACCATTAATAACCTTTTATGTATTTGTAACAGATCAACCTCTGCAATCAACCTCTAATCAACCCCTCTAATCAACCCCCAGGCTGATGCATTTACCGTTTTCATTTGGTATAGTAAGAACAAATGTTGGAAAGGATTACTATAAAGGAGAAAAAGGTTCATGAGTACTTTTGGGCAGAACGAATTTGCGATTGAAGTAACAGACCTCATAAAACGCTACGCCAAGGCGACCACAAACGCCGTTGATAACGTCTCGTTCAGCGTGAAGCGCGGCGAAATTTTTGGCCTGCTGGGCCCTAACGGCGCAGGCAAAACGACCACCATCGGCGTGCTGACCACCAGCGTCATTCCCACGTCGGGCAGCGCGCATATTATGGGCACCAACGTCGTGTCCGATCCTATTGGGGCCAAAAAACGCATCTCAATGGTGCCGCAGCGCAGCAACCTGGACCGCAGCCTGCGCGTGCGCGAGATCCTGACGTTTCATGCCCGCTATCACGGGGTCCCGAGTGCTGAACTGAACGCCCGCGCCGACGCGTTGCTGAACGAGTTCGGGCTGGGCGACAGAGGGAAGGATAAGGTACAGCGCTATTCTGGTGGTCAGGCACAGCGGGTCATGCTGGCACGTGCGCTGATGCATACACCCGATATCTTATTCCTTGATGAACCAACCAACAACCTCGATCCGCAATCGCGCCACTTCCTCTGGGAGCGTATTCGCGCTCTCAACGAACGTGGCATGACGATCTTGCTGACCACCCACGACATGGAAGAGGCCGACCTGCTTTGTGACCGTATCGCGATTATGGACCACGGACGTATTCTTGTGCTGGACACGTCCGAAGAATTGAAAAAGCTCATTCCGGGTGGCACCTCGCTAGAATTAACGCTGGCCGTGCCTGAGCGGGTCGCGGTCGGGGCAGATGGTGCGCTGGCAGAGCAAGATCCACATCCACAGCATACCCATATTCTCAGTATACTCGGCAGCTTGCCTGGAGCCACGCACGTCGAGCAAGTGAAAAATGACGCGGATGGCGCGATGAGCCAGGAGGACCAGCTCGTGTGCCGCGTCTATACGGAACACGCCGAGGATACGATGACGGCCGCCGTACAAGCGGTCGTAGCGGCAGGGGCAGAGTTGCAAAACATTCGCTTCTCAAGCCCCAGCCTGGAAGACGTTTTTATCCATCTTACCGGAAGGAATATGCGTTCATGAGTGCAACAGTATCCGAATTCCTGCCTGCTTCCGCGCCTACACGCGCATCATCGAATTTTCAAGCGGCCTGGAACGCCTTCTGGTCGCTCGTTTTGCGCGACATCCTGGTGACCTGGCGCGAACTGATCTCGTTTCTCATCCAGGTGATATTGCAGCCGATGTTTATGTTGTTTATCATGGGCAGGGTCTTACCGGGCATGGGCGAGATGTCGGCGGGTTTCGGCACGATCCTGCTGCCTGGTATCCTGGCCTTCACCGTCTTTCTCACGGCGCTACAAGGCGTCTCCTTTGTGCTGATACTTGACCTGGGTTACTCGCGTGAAATCGAGGATCGCCTGCTTGCGCCACTACCCATTAGTATGGTGGCAATTGAAAAAGTACTGGTGGCGATGCTTCGTGGGTGGCTCTCTGGCATTTTTCTCTTTCCACTAGCCTGGTGGATACTCGGCAACTCTTTCCAGGTGCGTACCGACATGCTCGGCGGCCTGATTGCCATGGTGATCCTAACATCGATGGTTGGTGCGGCGCTTGGCCTCGTGTTAGGCACCGCTGTACAGCCGGAGCAGATCGGCATCGTCTTTGGCTTGGTACTGACGCCGCTCATCTTTACCGGTTGCGTCTACAATCCCTGGGGCACGATTAACATTCAATGGTTCAAGATCGTGGCTCTGTTCAATCCACTGACCTACGTATCGGAAGGGTTGCGTGCAACGATGCTACCGGCATCGATGAGCCATGCCATCCCCACGCTAGGTATGGGCTGGATCCTGCTGGTGGTGGGCGTCAGTTTTGTCGTCTTCCTGGCTATCGGCATGCGCACATTTCGGAGCCGGGTCGTAAGCTAACATAACATAATGTAGATACCTGTAAAAAGCAGGCGTTGAGATGCTGGCGGACAGGCGCTCACCAACATCTCAGCGCCTGCTTTTTGTGAATTTTTGGTGTATGTAGAGCAAATATTTATTTTAAAAGCTAGTAATGTAGCATAATATATATATGTGCTATTTAGGCACAGAAGTATAATAGAAAAAGGAACATAACAGGTGTTCCTGACATTCAAAGCAT
>DATAYF010000167.1:0-5590 GCA_036272735.1 Ktedonobacteraceae bacterium | reverse complement strand
GCTCGATACGATGATTGAGAGGGCTATCGGCTTCAACAAGAGATTGTTTGACACTCAATTGAGCAAACCAGGAATGTTCTGCTGCGTGCAACCATAGTTTTGAGAGAGGGCTCGCCAGGGCCACTGGTCGTTTTGTAACGTGAACCACCTGTTCGTCGCATACCAATTCTTTTTCGCGTTGGAGCTGGCGATAAGCGATGCGGCTCATGGGAATGTAGAAAAAAGCATCACGTAAGATGGTGGCACACACAACGGTCAGGTAATCATGACAGGCGATATGTTTGGTTCATGCGCTAAGACCGCTTCGAGTTCATGGTGATCCAATTGCTCAAGCATCCAGGTGGGTACGACAATTGTTGGCCTGTGCAAGCCGCAGGTAAACGCAAGCGGACGGTTATACTGACGTACTTTTAACAGAGGACGACGAGCATGGCAACTTTGCGCGAGATCGTCAACCATTTCGATGAGAAAAGCAGGAGCCGATACCATGTCTTTCGCAATACTCTGCCGTATGAACGCCAGCCGCAACAGTCCTAAAAAGACGGCCCCAAAGGCAACCGCCGTCATGCCTAAGGGCAATATAACCCCCATGAGATCGTCCCAAAGCGCAAGATGGGTCAAACAGTGGTGCCCAATAAAGTGATGCAGGTCGCTAAGGCCTATGCCCACAATCGCAATCGGCATAATGAGCATAAAAAATTGGACGAACCGTCTTTGCATCCAATCCTGAACGCGTTGGAGTAACCTGAGGTTAATCGTGCTGCCAGCAAGAATACATAAAATGGTGGACAGATCAAGCAGGGTATGCATTATTCGCCCTCCTCGTCCTGTCTGCGGCGAGAAACTTCTTCAAATAATTGTCGAGCGCTAGCAGCCGCCTGGGGATTGTGTATCTGACGAATACCTTCGAGCGTTGCGCCAGAAAAACTCACGAACAGATCCTCAAGAATAAGGCTCACAAAACGGGCAACGAATGCCTGCTGGGTGAAGTTGGGATAATAGATATAAGCGATATCCTTCTTTTCGCAATGCAATAAATTTTTCTTGGCGAGGCGTGTCATCGTATTCATCACGGTGGTGTAAGCAATACGCCTTCGGGCATGCAGTAGTTCAAAGATTTCGCGTACAGCTATGCCCTGCTGGGGAGGACGCTCCCACACAAGCTCCATAATCTCAGCTTCGAGATCCCCCAAAACTTTGCGAATACCCGGACGATCAGGACGAAACGTACTGATGTCAAAGGCAAAGTCCACATTTGGCTCATCATTATTCATAAGCTACCTGCTCCCACGCAATCTACCCGTTATCACACATGCTTTATTTTATGTAAGCAGTATATGCAATGATGGTACGCTTGTCAAAGGTATAGGTATTCTTTCCAAATAAAGGAGTATAGAAATAGGTGGCACACTGGATGAAGAAAAATGATGCAATAGATATAGTATAGTACATTTAGAGCTTCAAGCATGCTTATGCGGTTTATTGAGAGCATGAGCACATAAGAAATATCATCAGGAGTGGTGCAATGAATGCCATCCTGTTATCCGTCGTCACGTTCTTTTTCACCTGTGGTGGTGGAATTCTTGCCTTGCGCTATCGCAATAAAATGCACCTGATTATGGGCTTTGCCGCTGGCGTACTCATTGGCGTGGTGGCCTTTGACCTCTTGCCCGAGCTATTCACCCTCATAGACGCCACCCATATCAATAAGATCATTGTTTTTGGGGCCCTGGTTGTCGGCTTCCTCTTTTTCCACCTGTTTGAAAAGCTTGTTCTACAGATTAGCAAGCGACCAGAGCAGGAGATGTCCCAGCATCATCCCGCGCTTGGCCTGGTCTCAGCGTTGACCTTTGCCGGACATAGCTTGCTGGAAGGAGTCGAAATCGGCGCGGGTTTTCAAATTAGCCCCACCGTTGGCTTTGTGATCGCCATCGCGGTGATCCTGCATGATATCGGTGATGGCATCAACATCATGACCCTGCTGTTACTGAACAAACACAGCAGGGCACGAGCGATCAGCCTGCTGCTACTGGTTGCCATCGCCCCACTGCTTGGAGCCGCTTCTACCTTGTTCCTGAAGATTCCTGAAAATCAGATGCCGCTCTACCTGGGCGTCCTGACAGGCTTTCTGCTCTATATCGGCGCGAGCCACGTGCTCCCCGAAGCACATCACGAAAAGAGCACGATCATGACCCTCGTGCTCTGTTCTCGGAACGCTCTTTGCCCTGGTGGTGGCAATCTTCATGAGCTAATCATTCGGTTTGCTCCCTGGCCCCAATCAGTCGCGCCGAATTGGCGATCACCGGAATGGAGGACAACTCGTGTAAGAGTGCACCCGTCACCGGCGCGAGGATGCCCGGAATAGCAAGCCCAACCGCGATTGCCAGAATGCCCAGCGAAAAGAATAAATTTTGCTTAATTGCCCGCATCGCTTGTCGAGAAAGACTCAGCAGGTGAGGGAGCTTCGTCAGGTCATCGGACAAGAGCGAGATTTCTGCTGTTTCGATGGCAACATCCGTCCCACCCAATCCCATCGCCACTCCCACATTTGCCGTCGCAAGAGCAGGGCCATCATTCACACCATCGCCAACGAACGCCACGTTGAGTCCCTGGACCTGGAGCTGCTTGACGATCTCCACTTTCTGTGCCGGGAGCACTTCGGCATGTACCTCGCCGATCCCTAGCGCTCCCGCAATACGCTCGGCCGTCACGATGTTATCACCGGTCACGAGGACGGTACGGATGCCGAGTTTTTTGAGCCGCGCAATCACCTGGCTGGCATCTGGACGCAACGCATCTTCCAACACGAGCATGCCCACGACCTGGCCATTGTGCGCAACCAGGATGACAGTGCGTCCAGCGGCTGCCAGATCCGTCGCGCGAGCCTGCACATGGGTATCAACGATGATACCTTGCTCAGAGAGAAGTTGTGGTCGACCAATGACCACATCACTACCATCAATGTGCGCCCGCACACCCAATCCCGGCAGCACGGTAAACTCCTCTGGATCGATAACGGTCACTTCACGCTCGAGGGACTCCTGCACGACGGCTCGTCCCAGGGGATGCTCACTCAACTTCTCGGCAATAGCAGCCAAACGCAGCAGTTCGACCTCGGTGAGCTGCCCAAGTGGCTGGATACTGGTGAGCCTGGGCTGACCAAAGGTGAGCGTCCCTGTTTTGTCGAAAGCGACAGCGGTGACTTTCGCCATCGCCTCAATGGTGGCACCTTTCTTGACCAGGCTGCCACGCAAGGCGGCATTGCCGATAGAAGCAACCAGTGCGGTTGGAGTAGCCAGTACCATGACGCACGGACAAAACACAATCAGAATGGTAATGGCACGCAGGATATCCCCACTCCACCACCAGACCAATGCTCCCAGGATGAGCGCGGCGGGCGTGTAGAACTTCGCGTAACGGTTGAGAATGCGCTCAATTGGAGCTTTCTGCTCCTGGGCCTCGGCAACCATGCGGCGAATCTGGCCGAGCGTGGTCTCTTCTCCCACCCTGGTCGTGCGGACCTCAAGGGCACCCAATTCGTTGAGCGTGCCCGCAAAAACGGTATCGCCCGGCTGTTTCTCAACCGCCACACTTTCGCCAGTGATGGCTGCTTGATTGATAGAGGCTGTTCCCTGAGCGACCACGCCATCAATCGGAATACGCTCTCCTGAGCGGATCAGCACCAGGTCGGCACTGCGCACCTCCTCCAGAGGAACTACCAGATCTTTCCCGGCACGTCTGACGGTTACCCGGTCAGGAAGCAGCTTTGAAAGGGCATCCAGAGCATTGCCCGCACGAGCAGAGACAAACTCTTCCAGCATGCCGCCCAGCAGTAAGAGCACGGCAACGACAGCAGCGGCAGAATATTGACCGATGATGAGTGCTGCGACTGTTGCGAATGAAACTGGAATATCAGCCGTAAAGTCACGCTGACGGATACCCTGGATGGCCGACCACCAGATATAGACGGAACCAGCCAGAGCCGCTGCCAGATACAGCCAGGTGTGCGCATGGGCTGAGTTGATAAGTCCATCGGGGGTTTGAATGGTTGCGGCAAGCAACAAGAGGAGGCTTGCCAGGGTGAAGAGCGTGCCTGGATTCAGCAGGAAATCGCGGTAGCGTCCAACAAACCGTGGTCCTCCACGGACACAGGTCACACACGCGCTCTGAAAACGTAGGAGAGCAGAAGATGACGAAGCCATATCATTTCCTTTCACTGCATATGTGTGCAACTAGTCATGTAGTTGTCGAAAAAATAGGTGTGCTGCCAATACGAGTTGTGCAGCACACGTGGGAGAAAACCTACGGATAGGGATGATCAGGAATCGCTCGTCGCACATGATCGACATGGTAATCAGCCTCTTTGAAGAGGGCTGCCACGTGATGATCGTCCACAGCGTAGTAGATAACGTTCCCATCTCGTCGCGATTTGACCAGGCGACGATCCCGTAAAAAACGCAGTTGATGTGAGACCGCCGACGCGGACACGCCTACGAGAATGGCAAGGTCGCGTACACACATGGGACGTTGGATCAAGGCATAGAGGATACGAGCACGCGTTGGATCCGCTAGAGCCTGAAACGTCTCAACAAGCAATAAGAGGTGCGCTTCGGGAAGAGCCTCAGCACGTGCTGCCTGGACCGCCTCCGCATCAATAGTGATGAGCACATCTTCCTTCGCCATAACGTCTTCTCCTTTTGCATATGAATACCTGCTCACATAGTACCATACCAGCACGTGAGGGTCAACACAATGCATTCTCCAGGTTCGCTAATTTTAGGCTATGGGAAATCTTATTTTCCATTCCTGCAACCAGGTACGTCAGGATTTGGCCACCACGTCTTGCTTCATCCCTGCTTGATAGTGTCCAGGGTAGTAACAAGCAAACTCTGGATGCGATCCGGCTGCCGACGAAGGGAAGGTATAATTGAAGGCTGTAGTCTGCCCAGGCCCGATATTCTCGGCTTTTGCCAGCGCCATCTTATCCATATTGTCCATAGACATTCCCCCCATGCTGCCTTCCGCTTTCGGTAGAATCATAAATTCGTGCGCCGTATTCCCGTGGTTCGTGATCTCAAAGTGATAGGATGTGCCAGGAGTAAAGGTCGTGATTGATGATTGAATTTTGAAATCTGTTTCAGTGATGTTTACCGTATTTGCTGTCGATAATGCCGCTTGCGGAGCCGTTATGCTTCCTGTTGTATTCCCACCAGTGCTTCCACAAGCGGCAAGCAGGAAAAGCAACGCTACTAAAATAGGTCCAGCAACAAACGATCTTTTCATGTGATCTCCTTTAGTATTTGATGAAAATGGTGGGCTTTCTTCCTTTAGCCCACCTTCATCTTCTCACTACGACAAAATGCTAGTTATCTCTGATAGTAGGCGCTTCATTCCGGTATGGGCGTCCGAAGCGACGCAGACGGAGCGAATTGCTGATGACGGTCACTGACGAGAGCGCCATGGCCGCCGCTGCGAAGATGGGGGCTTGCTCTTTCAGGAACGGGATCAGTGGCGAGAGAATCGCCGTTGGGATCAGGATGACGTTGTAAGCAAAGGCCCAGAATAGATTTTGTTTGATCGTGCGCATCGT
>DATAYF010000166.1:0-3699 GCA_036272735.1 Ktedonobacteraceae bacterium | reverse complement strand
GCCGCATCGTAGGCTGGCCCATGAGCTATCAACGGGATGAGGAACTGGTCAAGGCCGCATTGCACCTGGCCGCCACCTGGCGTAAGCCAGCTCCCGGTCTCATTCATCTCTCAGATCGCGGATCGCAATATGCCAACACCTGCTATCAGTCACGGTTGTAGCATTACGAAATGGTGGGCCAGTATGAGTCGGAAAGGCGATTGTTACGATAATGCGCTGGCCGAAGCCTTTTTTGCCACCCTCAAGGCCGAATGTGTCGATCGCCAGTCCTATGCCACATGCATTGAGGCACGACAAGATGTTTTCTCTATGTTGGGGAATTTTACAATAGTTTACAATAGAAAACGCCTTCATTTAGTGCTAGGTTATATAAGTCCACTTCTCTATGAAGAAGTGGGGAAAGTGGAGAAAAGAGGGGAATTGACAAATATAGATAGATATGCCAATTATTCTCTCTCGTGAGAGAATAATTTCCGTTCCGTATACATAATACATTTACTTTGTTAATCTGTATATCTACGTTTTTACGTCATTCCTCTTGCCCATCTCTCATCTTTGGGCACTCTACGAAAACAGGTCAAGCCCAAGCATTCCTAACTTATGGACCGTACTATTGATAGTAACACTCTTCGTCGGTTGCGATGGGAGCGTAGAAATGGCGTTCACCTTGTGCAGTTCCTCTGGATGAGAAGAGCGATAGGCATAGAAAAAGTCAAAATCACGATTATCTATGAGCGCCACGGGTGCGCGGCGTGCATTTCGGGGGTTGGGAAACATCCGTGTCGGATCGTGCGTCTGTACGCTCCATGACGGAGCTGCCGCGGATAACACCTTGATATCTGTGGTATCCGTGACGCTGATCTGCGGTTCGGTTGGCTTGCCCATGCGCGAGGAGCCCCCGTTATCTGCGGCAAGAGCCTATCGGGGCGCTACCGCACAATCCGACATCCGCGTTCCTCAACTCCCACATCCGGACCGTGCCACTCACCACGGCGGGTCAGCGCGCGTGGTGAGTGGCACGGCCGGTCTGAGAGCCGTCCGAGCTGATGTATGCCCTAGCGCGGCGGCTAATCGGCTCCGACGACCTTGAAGTCCTGGGTGACGAAGATGTGATGCGGCCAGTTGACGCCGATGTAGTGGACCTCGTACTCACCGTTGCTCAGCTTCACAACACGGTCGACGACGCCCCCCGGGTAGGCGGCCAGCGCAGCTTGCGTCGCCGTATTCGCTGCCGTTCCGCTGACGATCGTCCCCGACCCCTCAGTGTAGTTCGACGGGATCTGACCGACCTTCTTTGTCGGGCTCGGTGTACCGCGCTTGAAGGGGACCACCCCTGCCGCCGAGGAAGCCGCAGATCCGTAGTTGCCAGTCGGTTGCACGGTGACCTGCGTGGCCGTGATGGTCGTTCCGTTGGTCATCCCAAGTACGAGGACGCTTTCGCCTATTGTAATGGCACCAGCCTCGGTCGAGCTCGTTCCCTTCTGGTATATCGTAGAGGACGCCTCGTTGACGGTCACCTTCTGACCCACTGATGTCGTCATTGTGAAGCTCGACGTGGACACGCTGCTGATCGTGCCGGCTGATCCTCCTGAGGCCGGTCCAGACCGAGCGTTGGATCCCCCGCCGCTGGATCCGTGACCAGCGAAGCCGCCGCCGGGGCGCCCTGCTGTCTTCGAACTTGAAGAAGTGGAACTTGAGGAGGAAGCGGTTGCTGTTCCACTGCTGCTGCTACCACAGGCCGCCAGGATTGCGGCTACTGCAAGTAAGAGAAAAGTAACACTTATGAATGTTTTTAGTGATAGTGACGTTCGTTTCGATATTTTCTTTACATCCTTTATGTATATAAATGAGTGAATATACCCGACAATGAAACGATCAGGGACCTGTGATAATTTTGCTTGATCTCAGTTGCTGCTTTCATAGCGCGTTTATGAGTATTTCCTCTGCAAAGCAGTTGTGGAGAGTGCTACATGAGCGAGAATGTACACGCATCGTGAGCTAGCAACCTCTGTCAGAGTTCTCCTTCTCGATGAGTTCAACTATAGCAGGGTTTACATGAAGATCTTATGAAGAAGCAGTCAAGCTTTTGTTTGTTTTGTTGTCTGGGATATAAGCAAGCGAGCAAGCGAACGTGCCGCTAAAAATATTTGTAGGGTTGCGGTTTTGCACAATTTCGCAAGATGGTATACAAGAACGGTTTGGGCTAAATGCACAGATGTGAAGGCGTAGCGAGCTTTCGCATCTGTGGCTGTTTACTCTGAGGAGAAAGGGAAAATGAGAACCTCACTAAAGACGAAAAGCTCAGAGTGCTGAAGAGATACGAGAGGAGAGGGAGCAAAGAGGTATGTTACCAGGGACTGTTGGCCTCATTTTTTCTTGGCCTATTCCCTCCCCTGCCTCTTGCTATCTCGTTGTGCAACCCGTGGGAGACGTGGAGGTTGCCAGGGGAATAAACCCATCCATCACCAAAAGTGAGCCAGATCATTTACAAGGACCGAGCCGAGATCGCCCCCGTCTTTGAAGCGGGGGATGAATGGCGAGTCCTTGTTTGGGGCGTGGGCATAGGGGTATACGCTGGGTCATGCCGCTGGGTCATACCGCTGGGTCATACCACATGAGAAAAGAATCAACGGCCCGCCGTACTAACTCTGCGACAGGAACTCCCTCTCTTTCCGATTGCTCACGAAGTTTTTCGTGCTGCTGCTCATTTAAGTAGATATTCGTCTATTTCATTGTTTCCTCGCTTGCATGCATCAATATTTTGATGTATCATCTACCATAGAAAAGGGCAAGAGCTAATGCTGATCTACGAGTACAAAGTGGATGGCAACAAAGCGCAATATACAGCTATTGAAGAGGCCATCAGGGTGGTACAGTTCATTCGCAACAAGTGCGTGCGCGTGTGGATGGATGAGCATGCCACCAAGAATGACCTGCAATGCGCGTGTGCTGTGCTTGCCCATGAGTACTCGTTTGCGGCTTGCCTCAATTCCCAGGCGCGTCAAGCAGCAGCAGACCGTGCGTGGTTTGCGATCCAACGGTTCTACGACAACTGTAAGAACCACAAACCAGGGAAGAAAGGCTATCCCACGTTCCAGCATGATAACCGCTCGTGTGAGTACAAGCAGACGGGATGGCGAATAGCTCCTGATGGCAAGCATATCACCTGAACTTCTGGTTGTGGGATCGGGCGTTTGCGTTTAGTTGGCACGCGTGATATTGAGCAGTTTCCTATCAAGCAAATCAAGCGAGTGCGTCTCATCAGACGGGCCGATGGCTACTACTGTCAGTTCGGTGTATAGACGGATCGGGTGGTTGAGCATATTCCAAGTGGCAGGACTATCGGTATAGACGTGGGCTTGAAAGCCTATTACACCGACTCAGAAGGTCGCACAGTAGATAATCCTCGACACTATCGCAAAGCAGAATTGCGATTGAAGCGCCTGCATAAACGGTTCTCTCGCACGAAGCAGAAATCAGCCAATCGCAACAAAGCCCATCAAAAGTTGGCGAAGGGCTATCTCAAGGTGCCAAGGACCCCAAGGCAGCGCGAAGATTTTGCCCGCAAACAGGCAAAGGCAATCACATCTCACGATGTGATTGCCTTTGAAGACTTGAAGATTGCTAATATGGTACGCAATCGCCACTTGAGCAAAAGCATCAGCGATGCCGCATGGGGCACGTTCCTTCGTTGGGTGA
>DATAYF010000165.1:0-5399 GCA_036272735.1 Ktedonobacteraceae bacterium | reverse complement strand
GGCTTTCTTCTCATGACCTGGACGTTATTCCGCTAGTATCCCCATCAATAATATCTTTCCTCCGGTCCTGGCTCTGGTTTCTTCTCTGAAAACAGAGTTGTGTTCCCGTATCTCTCGATCCCTCCACATTTCTGTGGTTTTTTGCGTGCACTTCGCCGACGTTAGGCGTCTCTGCGCATTCCAATGGAGGCTTTTTCATGCCCGATCTCAGACCTATTGTTGAACATGCACAGGTGCTCACACTGCTGAATGAACATTTTTCTGCGCCCGTGACCGATCTTGAGTCCGTCGATGGCGGCTCGGTCGCACGTGTATTCGCATTTCGCGCCGACGATCAAGAATATATTGTTCGTTTCAACCTGGATAAGATGCTCACGTGGTGTCAACTGTTGTCAAAATCTGTAGACAGAGATGGACAAAAGCTGTTTCTGCCGCTCTCAAACGGTCCGGCACACCCGCGTTCCTGCCACATTCCGGTGTGTTAACGCTTGAGATCCTATCCGAGAGAGCATGCGGGTTGGAACGTGCCCCCGTTGGACCAACAGTAGCCCCACCACTTTGACGTGTATGCTCGTTTGCATACGGACATAGGCCGGATCATCGGGGTTGCCCTCCCACGGCCTTCTCCCATCCGACCTCTAGCCGGACAAGGCGTGACTTAGCCGCTCTTCTTCGGACGCGGCTGCCAATGGAACTCCTGAAAAAAGCTGTGATGCACGTTGACCGCGGCGTTAAAGTCGGCATGGGACTCATAATGACACACGGGACAAAAGAAGAGTTTTCCCCCTTTGCCTGGAACGCGTTGGCCTGCCTGGAACGTGAACCTCATGCCCTTGCTGCCACACCGCGAACAATACTGACTGGTGCCATGCGCATTGACTTCAACGCTGACTACGCCGGATGCATAGGCTTTTTCTTTCGCGAATTGGTTGATTTTCCCTTTCAACTGGTTGGCTTGTTTCCGATTGCGCCGCCTTGACTTGCTGCCTCCTCGCGAGGGCTTGATCACCCGCAACCGTTCAAAGATGAGCACACAACCAGGATAGCGCTCGCACACTTCCACAATGGCTCGCGCTGTCTTGTGCGCACTATCCTGGTTCTGGAGACGGATATGTGCCCAAAGCTCCTGGTTACTGCGCTCTCCCTTGATAGGGTTGCCGGATTGCCACTGCTTTTTGGCCACACGCTTCAGGTGCCGATAGCGGTGTTGGTCCAGCCCATGATCCGAGACAAAGCGGGTTTCTTTGATGACTCCATGCCAACGTACCGTAATGACCGCGAGGTACTTGACATTGAGATCGACTGCCACCGTGACCAGATTGGGATCTTGCTTGCTCTCGACAATCTTTTTCGCCGTGATGGTCTTCGTTTGCAAGAAATGAATGGCCGCTCCCTGTTTGTTCAGAACCAGTTTGGGGCTCTCCGTTTCCCATCCTTCTTCGGCTCGTCGGCGCTCAAAATAGCGATTGTAGCGAGTCGGATAGTGGACCCATGTCCACTCGGAACCTGTGTAAACTTTGAGGCGGACAAAGCTTTTGCGCAGATCCAGCCTGTCAAGATCAAGTGCATACGTGCCAGTCCTCGAGGACTGGATAATTGTGTGGGGTTGGGATCTTTGGTTTCCCTTGCGTTTTGCCTGAGGCATGCCATGACGCCTGTGCGGTGAGATACCCTCGCACCTTGCCAAGGCTATCTTTGATGACGGAACGGCGATATCGATTGGGAAAATCGGGAAATGCTTGGCTAAAGTTCCAGGCAGGGAGCGGGTTCGGATGAGCGCTCGTTTCGACGGTCTCAAACTCAGCCCAGGTCAGCAGTTTGTCCGCTGAGATCAGTCCTTCTCTCACCTCGCCCGCCTTTTTGGAGATGACCTGCACGCGCTCCAGCAGCTTGTCAGAATGGGCCAGAAAAAAGTCCAGATAGAATTGGCGGCCAGCATCGAGCACCGCTATGGTTGCTTTGAGATGGCTTCGTTTGCCAGGATTCGTTCCCCCATTCTCTCGTGCGGAGAGATCCAGATAGAGTTTGGTTGTTCTGGCAGTCTGTCCCATCAACTTCTTCTCGTCACAAAAACGCTTGTTTCTTGATTTTCCTAGACTACCATCTCTTGTCAATCTCTGTCAATCACTTTTTGAGGTCCACAGGCGCAATCAGCTCATCTGGGAAAAACATTGCTTCAGTATGCCTTGCCAGAAGATGAATATGCGCACTGCACGATGAGTTCGATAGACCCGCGTGCCCAGGCACTCTATACGCGCCTGGGTATGCAACCACTCCTGCCAAATTTCAACTTGCGTTGGAAGCGGTCTACCAGCAGTAATTTACCAGCTAGCAATATAGAGTGCCTCGAAGGGCAAACGGGTGATCCGGCGTTCATGAGTTGGGATGCACAAATTGGTGGAAGAGAGCGGCCTGCCGATCATACCTTCTGGATACAGCAGCAGCGAGCGGTACCGCTCTGGTTTCGTCGCCACGGCAAGACGCTTGGTTATGGGTATGTGCGCCTGGGTGCGGGAACATTATGGTATCCGCAAGCCTGTACGGTTGGGCCTATCGGTGTTATTTCAGCAGAATATGCGGCGGATTGTGCCCTGGCGGCTACCCGCTATGCATGTGCTCGTGCTGAAGTGGTCAGGATTGATGTACCAGGACCCCATGCCAGTCTAGCTCCTTTGCTAGAAAGCGGCTTTATGATTGTCTACGTCGAGACCTTTCATTCAGCCGCGACGACGCCTATCTTTGATGCCCGTTGCTATATTCCCTCTGGCTCAGATCTGTTGTAGCAGCCCGCTAAAAATATTCACGCAGCTCCGCAAAACGTTTGATCTCTAGCAGTTTGCCAGTCCCCGCACGATCAATATCTTGATGCTCCACCGACCACGTGTGGGGATGCGGCACGAAGACCGCGTTGAGGCCCGCCGCCAGCGCTGGGTTAATGTCGGAGCGTGGCGCATTGCCGATCATCCACGTCTGGGTGGGCTCCAAGGCCAGTTCGTTAACCACGCGCTGGTAAGTCTCTACGTCTTTTTCTGGCACCACGAGTATGTGCTCAAAATAATCCTTCAAGCCCGAACGATCCACCTTCAGCAATTGCTCCTCTTCATCGCCTTTGGTTAGCAAGATGCGGTGATGCCGCGACAGGAGATATGTCAACGTCTCCTGTACACCGTCGAGGAGTACCAACGGCTGCTCAACAATCTGCTCGCCCAATTTGCGTATATGCAGAATGTCAGCGTCGCTCACATCGTGCTCTGCCAGGCGATGATAGGTTTCGACAAGGCTCTGCGTGAAACTGGCCGTACCATAACCCATCGTACGCTCGACCTCGTTGATCACTACACGTACCTCGGCTGGTGTCAATGTGGAATGATTGAGCAGCTCGATAAATTCATGGATGGCCTGCTCAAAATAGATATTGTTCTCCCAGAGGGTATCGTCGGCATCAATCAGTAAGTGCTGCTGTATCATCAAATTGTGCATCCTTTGTTGCTTAGTATGGACAAGCTCTGCGTGCTATAGCATACAACACCTTTGGAGACTAAACAATATCGAGGGAACTTGCTTAGCCGTTAATGCATAAAGAAACATTGATGGTTTGCGCAAACCATCAATGTTTCTTTATGCATTAGGGCGATGCGCAAAGCTCACTTCACCTGATCACGCCAGCTATATTCTGGCTCGTAGCCTAGCAGCTTGCGCGCTTTATCAATTGAGAGCAGCGTGGCATTGTCGCCTATGCCTTTGCGCAGAGGCACGCCGGGGAAGACCTCGGCCATCAGTTCGCGGTTAGGACGGCTCATGACGGTGTCGGCAGCCGCGATGATGAAGGCTTCCGCACCCTGGATGTTTGCCTCCAATCCTAGACGGCAACTTTGTGCCACGTCTCGTGCATCGACATAGCCCCAGAGGTTCCATTTACGCAACCTGGCATCTTTGGAGAACGTTGGGAAGCGCGCATAGTCGTGAGGTGGCTCCATAATGTTCGAGAAACGCAAACCAACAAACGGGATACTGCTACGTCGGTTGAATTGTCGCGCCATCTCTTCGCTAATCACCTTGCCAAGCGCATAGCTGGATTCGGGATACAGTGGATGCTCCTCGTCGATTGGCGCGTAGGCTGGCTTTTCCCGATCAAAGGGTAGGCCCAGTGTAGTCTCGCTCGATGCCCACACAACGCGTTGTAGGCCGAGCAGTACGGCTGCACTGAAGATATTGTATGTGTTCAGCGTGTTGTTGCGGAACGTCTCCGCCTCGGGTTGAATACCCGAAGCAGGAATAGCAGCCAGGTGGACCACCCCATACGCGCCCTGCAAAACCTCGACCGTCTGACCAAAATCGGTCAAGTCGGTCTTTAGGAACGGGCATGTGCGTTCGCGAGGAGGAAGCTGGTCAACATTGAGCACTTCGTAGCCATGCTCAAGTAAATCGTGGATAACAGCGCGTCCTGCTTTGCCGCTGCCACCAGTGACGACAATCTTTTTCATCATTTTATCTCTCTTGTCTTCCTGGTTAGGTTTGTCTGTTTGATTGTTATGCTTATTCTATCACCTTGGTAGGGCTGTACGTAAACACAACAAAGAGGACGCTCTTGTGGAGCGTCCTCTTTTGCGAAACGTTCAGTAGGAGGAAGCAACGAACTTGTCATCGGTTATGTACAGGATCGGCTCGATACGTTAAGGGTCATTCCGTTTTTTAAGTTCCTTCTATTACCATTGTACTGATGAGGCCAAATAATTGTTACCAGAAGAGCATTGTAGAACATAATTTCACAATTGCTGCAAGATGTGGTACATTGTGGATAAAAAGAGAATGTCCCTTATTCTTGCTGAGAAAGGTATGCATATGTCTACCATAGAAAAAGACAGGAACCTTACCACACTGATTAACGTTTTTACGGTAGCACCGGAGCGACAGCAGGATCTTATGGATGTGCTCATCGATGCAACCGCGAGCGTGATGCGCAAACTGCCTGGCTTTGTCTCGGCGAATCTCCATAAGAGCCTTGATGGTACCAAAGTGGTCAACTATGCCCAATGGCGTAGCCAGGCTGACTTTGAGGCTATGCAACGTAATCCCGAGGCCACCAGGCATATGCAACAGGCTGCGCAGCTTGCGCAACATTTTGAGCCGTTACTCTACGAAGTAGCTTTCGTGGATGAAAAGCTCTCATCTTAGTCATAGGTGCCGTAAGAAGCTGTGTGGAAAGTGGTTTGAACCCGCTTCATAAGGACATCGGGTAAATGATGAGAGATTTCCTCTAAAGTCGCTCACAGAGCGGACCGAGCATACCTTTGCACACAGTCTCTAAGCCCCCTGGCCTTCAGACAGGGGGCTTACGGCACACCAACCATAGTTGACATAGTGACATTGTAGTGATAAAATGCCACTTTGAAGAAAGA